>JAFMJR010000077.1 GCA_017853385.1 Ilumatobacteraceae bacterium
GCGCCCGTGCCGGTGTCGCGTTTTCCTGATGCGAACTCTGATTCAAGTTCGGCAATTGGTCGCGCACGCTTTTGGTCTTCGTCGTACCACGAGTTGAAAATTTGCAAGAAAATCCACTGAGTCCATTTGTAGAACTCTTCGTCAGTCGTGCTGACGCTGCGGCGAGCATCGTGACCCAAACCAAGTCTGCGTAGCTGACGACGCATGTTGGCAATGTTTGACTCAGTGTTAATGCGTGGATGGATACCTGTGACAATTGCGTGTTGTTCTGCTGGCAATCCGAAACTGTCATAGCCAAGTGCATGCAACACGTTGAACCCAGTCATGCGCTTGTAACGAGCAAACACGTCGGTGGCGATGTAGCCAAGTGGGTGACCTACGTGCAGGCCTGCACCCGATGGATACGGAAACATGTCGAGCACAAACAACTTTTCGCGACCAGCAACCTTTTCGGGTTGGGCGAGTGGGCCTGCTGGGTTTGGTGCTTCGAATGTGCCCGCGGCCTCCCAATGGTCTTGCCATTTGGATTCAATTTGGTTGGCAAGGCTTGAGGTGTAGCGGAAGGCGGGAATCTTGGATTCCGGGTCGTTTCCGCTGATTGAAGCCTGAGGGCGCATTGCTGACATAGCCTCCGTATCGTAGATGAGCCAAGCGGCAAAACCGCCGTGATTGGCTCGGAAAGGCAGTGCAGGTAACACGATGGGCAGACCACAAGGCCGCTCCCGCGGGCGTTCGTCGAACAGCCGTAAGCACAGCTACCCACGCGAGGCTCGCATTAGCGAAACCGTGCGCGAAGTGGTGGCAGAAGAGTTGTTGCGCATTGACGATGACCGTCTGGCCTTTGTCACCATTACCGCTATCGATGTTGACTCTGAAATGAACCGCGGCATTGTGTACTACGACTCGCTGCAGGGGCCAGAAGGCGATGCCGAAATCATGGCAACACTTGGCCACTATCGCAAGCAGTTGCAGTCGGCAATCGCTACTCAAATTCATGCACGCCGAACCCCGGTGCTTGAGTTTCGCCCTGACGAAGCCATTCGTGCCGCTGCGCGAATTGATGAAGTGTTGCGAAACGATCCAATGCGCACACGCAATCTTTCTGACGACACGGAGTAGTTGTGGCGAAGCGCCGGCCGCCAACCGTGCATGGGTTGGCACTCATTGACAAACCTGCGGGCATGACCAGTCACGATGTGGTGAGCAAGCTACGAAAACTGTTCAACGAGCGACGCATTGGTCATGCAGGAACACTTGACCCAGACGCAACTGGAGTGATGGTGGTTGGTGTTGGTTATGTCACGCGACTCATGCAGTTTTTGAGTGGCATGGACAAGACATACACGTGTGAAGTGGTGTTTGGTAGCGAGACCAACACGCTTGACGATTCGGGAATCGTGACTGCAACGTATGCCATGGGCGACTTGTCGTTGGATATGGTGCGTGAAGCGGCTGCAAAGCTAACGGGACAAATCATGCAAGTGCCGCCCATGGTGTCGGCGTTGAAAGTTGATGGCAAGCGATTGCATGAACTAGCTCGCGAAGGAATTGAAGTTGAACGCAAACCTCGACCAGTGACTGTGTATGCATTTGAAGTACACAGTGTTCACATTGAAAACGGCGTCACGATTGCAAGTATTGAAGTGCGCTGTTCTTCAGGAACATATGTGCGCACACTTGCTGCAGACCTTGGCACCTTGCTCGGCGGTGGGGCACACCTGCGCAATCTTCGGCGAACAACTGTTGGAGATTTCACACTTGCCGACTGCACGAGCATTGAAGACGCCAAACTTCTACAGCCCATTGCCGCATTGCGATCAATGACTCAAGTGGTAGTTGATACCGAAGCTGCGGCAAAAGTTCGACATGGGCGGTCGTTTCCTGCGTGGCCTGGCGAAGCACCGTGGGCTGTTGTTGATGAGGCAGGTGCGTTGCTTGCCGTGTATGAACAAGATGGACCTAACGCAAAACCATCCGTCGTTTTGGCTGAAGCGATAGCGTGATTCGCCGTGCTCATTCTTCGTGATACCGAGACAACAACTGTTGCAACTCAGCGTTCAGTAGTCACGATTGGCGCATACGACGGTGTGCACAAAGGCCATCGCACTGTAATTGCCCATGTGCAGGCAGAGGCACAACGGCTGAATTGTCGCGGTGTAGTAGTCACCTTTGATAAGCACCCTGCATCGGTAGTGCGGCCAGAGTCGGCGCCAAAGTTGCTGACAGATAGTGATCAAAAAATTGCGTTGCTTGCAGAAACGGGAATTGATGCCACCTTCATGGTGCATTTTGATGAAGTCGCATCAAAAGAAGATCCGTCTGCATTTGTGAAGCGAGTTCTTGTCGATGCACTTGGCGCAAAACTGATTGTTGTCGGAGAAGACTTTCACTTTGGATACAAGCGAGGTGGCAATGTGGCATTGCTGCGCGAACTAGGAAAGCAATACGACTTTGCAGTAGAGCCAATGCATCTAGTTCCCCGACCTGATGGCATTGCAGAACCGGTAAGTAGTACTGCAATTCGCCGAGCACTTGCTGGTGGCCAGGTTGAAGTTGCACAGCAATTACTTGGTCGCCCGTTTGAGGTGCGCGGGGTAGTGGTGAATGGCGACAAGCGCGGTCGCACGATCGGTTTTCCAACAGCAAACGTAGAAGTGTCAAACCAAATGTGTCTACCCGCAGACGGTGTGTATGCAGGAATGTTTACGTGTGCAGATGGAAGTGTTCATGGTTGTGCCATCAACCTTGGACGCCGACCAACATTTTTTGAACATGCAGATGTGTCGTTGTTAGAAGCGCATCTGCTTGATTTCTCTGGCGACCTGTATGGACAGCAGGTGAGTGTTACCTTCGAGCACTTCTTGCGCAGTGAACGAAAGTTTGACGGGCTAGATGCGATTAAGGCGCAGTTGCAACACGATGTTGCGGCGGCTCGCGATCTGGTCGGCCGTAAGTAGTGGTTCGCTGACGCAGCGTTCTGCCAAGCGGTTCAGCAATTGCTCTAAACGATTCTTCTGTCATTAACTGACCGTGGTTCGCACCTGCTGCACGAGAAATATTTTCGTTCATCAATGTTCCGCCCATGTCGTTGCACCCGGCACGCAATAACTGCTGAGCACCTTCTTGGCCAATTTTTGTCCACGACACCTGCACATTGTCGATGAGCCCTCGATAAGCAATGCGTCCAATTGCGTGCATCAAGATGGTTTCTCTAAACGTTGGTCCGCGACGTGCTTTGTGTTGCAGATAAATAGGTGATGCCATATGTACAAACGGAAGAGGAATGAACTCGGTGAATCCACCCGTCACTTCTTGCAACGCGCGCGTGCGCACGATGTGTTTAGCCCAGCTGAGTGGGTGCTCCACTGAGCCGAACATGATGGTGATGTTGGACTTGAGTCCGGCTTCATGGGCAACTTGGTGACAGTCCAACCACTCTTCAGTATTGATCTTGTCGGAACAGATGATGTTGCGAATGTCGTCGTCCAAGATTTCTGCTGCCGTGCCGGGCAGGGAAGCAAGACCTGCCTCTTTCAATCGCGTGATGTAACTAAACAGTGATTCGCCAAGACGCTTGGCGCCTTCGGTGACTTCAAGAGCGGTGAATCCGTGAACGTGCATCTCAGGCACAGCGTTTTTCACCGCACGCGTCACGTCTATGTAATAGTCACCATCAAAATCGGGATGAATGCCACCTTGCAGCGTTACTTCGGTTGCACCCATGTCCCAGGCTTCTTTTGCCCGTTCGGCAATGTCGTCAAGCGTGAGCAAATATGGAGTGCCGCGCAGGTTCAAGCTGAGTGGTCCTTTAGAGAACCCACAGAACCTGCACTTGAACGTGCACACGTTGGTGTAGTTGATGTTGCGGTTGTGCACCCACGTCACTTCGTCGCCAACGATTTGTTTGCGCAAATCATCGGCAACATGAGCAATTGCTCTCACCTCTGGTCCGCGTGCACCAAATAGCGTGACTATTTCTTGTTCATTAACTCGATGACCAAGTTCGACTCCGCGCAATACTTCCGCAACTGGCCCTGTGATCTTTTCGCCTTCTCCCAAACGCTCACGCGGAATGAGCATTGGGGGAGCATTGTTTGCGCCTGAATACCACTGTGTTGAACGATGACCTACAAGCACCACCTCGGCACCGTCGTGTACAACATCGGCTGCCGTAACTTTTTCTGGCCACACCTGTCCGCTGTCATCGCGGGCTAAGCCTTCGGCATCACTGCGATCGAGCAGAGCAAAATCAAGAGCAGTGTCAAACCACTTTTCTGGATTAATAACAAACTCTGGATACACAGTGAGGCGTGGAGCAAGTGCTTTGCCCTTTGCTTCGGTGACTGTGCGCAGTTTGTCTAGCGCTGGCCACGGACGTTCCGGGTTTACGTGGTCTGCAGTAACTGGCGAAACGCCACCCCAATCATCAATACCTGCATCAAGTAACACGCTGAAGTCGTCACTTAAGTTCGGTGGAGCTTGCAAGTGAATACTTGCTGGCAAAATAATTCGTGCAACAGCTATAGACCATAAGTATTCGTCTTGCGGGCATGGTGCTTCGTGTTGCATGCCGGTGCGTGGCTTTGGCAAAAAGTTTTGAACGATTACTTCTTGAACATGTCCGTACTTTTCGTGCGATGCGGCAATTGCTTGCAATGCATCTAAACGATCTTGGCGTGTTTCGCCAATGCCCACCAAAATACCGGTGGTGAATGGAATGTTGAGTTCGCCAGCCCACTGCAATGTGTCAAGACGACGCTGTGGTTCTTTGTCTGGCGC
>JAFMJR010000022.1 GCA_017853385.1 Ilumatobacteraceae bacterium
ATGCAGGCAAAGCCAAGCGACCCTTTGGGTCCAGCTGCCGATCGTGCACTCCTACAAACAATGTGTCCTCCGCTACCCCTGCAAACCCTTGTGGGGCTTGCATTCCCATGTATTGCTGCCGTTGAAGGGAGTCCGCACTCCGGATCAACGATTTCTACTTTATCCCCACTTTCCCCCACTTGAGTGTCATTTTGCACCACTTTTCCCCACTTTTTTCCAATTAGCAAAATACCCAAATACGCCTGTTTTCATTGACGAATTGCGCCAAAAAGAGCCAGATGGGCCGAATGGCAAGAAAAAAAGTTGAACTACAGCGGCAGATGAGACACGAATGTGTCAATCACATGCTGGGGCGTGGCTACTACCGCAGATGCGCGGGACACCACTTCATCGAGCGATCCAGGAGTTGATTGCAGGTATTGACCAACAATGTGTGGATTCCACTCCATATATAACGTGCATTGAAATCGCGCATAGTCGCGTGATCGCCGCTGGCTAATTCCTACAACTTTGCTCACAGCATCACCACTCTGAACAACTACTTCGCCCGGACCAATTCCGGCAAAGCACAACAAATCACCCCACGCGTCTGATTGCAATGACTCTTGATGAACAGAAATGTTCTCTATTCCCAATTCACTCAATGTGTTGATCCACACTTCACCCAACCACCACGACGCTTTTGCCACATCGTCACTCCACAACTCGTCGTCACGGGGAATCACTACGTCCAACCACACATGCTTATTGGGCTCAAGGTAAACAATTCCGCCGCCGCTTCGTCGCTGCACAATTTCAATACGGTCTCGCTTGCACATTTCAACATTGAGTAACGATTCGTGCTGACGCGAACCAAGAACAATTGCGGTTTGCGTTACGCGAACATCCCAAATTGATCGCTCAAACGGAAGATCTCTTCCATGGTGTTGCAGTGCGGAAACATGTTCGGTGCGCAGCTTCCACGTTGCATCATGATGCGTAAGCAAGATATTGCTTCCATGCTTCGGGCACTCGCCCGACAGAAACTGAAATCCATGCAAGTTCACGCGGTGCATGTGGCTGAGTTGCCAATCGCATGCCGGCTTCTTCAGGTGTTCGATCGCGTTTACGTAAATTGCATGGTCTACACGCAGCAGTTACGTTCTCCCACACGTTCATTCCGCCACGCGATCGCGGCATGACATGGTCAATCGAGTCAGCGACACCGCCGCAATACTGACAACGATGATCATCACGTGCAAACACCGCTCGTCGCGACAATGCGGTTCGGCGGTGATAAGGAACCTTTACGACATAGCGCAAGCGAATGACAAGTGGCCCAGGCATTGAAAAGTTTTCAGCATTCACCTTGGTGCCATCGTCTTCAACAATGTCAGCTTTGTCGGAGAGCACAAGACACACTGCTCGTCTTGCAGACACGACACTCAGCGGCTCGTACGTTGCATTGAGGACGAGCGCACTACGCATGGTTAGCCTCGCCGTCCTCGGCGACTCAACCTCGTTGTACTGTGCCAATCACGTGACCACTCGAGATAATCAATGATGTCGACAATGTCTGGCTCACGCTTTGCGCCACCATATTGAGTTGTTGTTCGAAACTCAACATATGCGGCAGTTGGAAGTGGCAAAAATGGCGGCTTCTTCCACCATCCACGGGGCGCCAACCTGCTCGCCTGACGTACCGCTGTAGCCCACAACCACGGACGAACGAGTAACGCAACCACAAGTTTTGCGAAGGTTGACGCGTTCATCATGGTGCTGTCGTCACATTAATTGGGCTTGGGTTCTTTTGGAAGACCAAGCACCATTTCGCCAATGATGTTGCGCTGCACTTGGGATGATCCTGCATAAATCGTGCCAGCACGTGCGTTCAAGAAAGTCATAGCCCAACTCATTGAGTCGTTTGGTGCGCCAGCATCGTCTGTTTGAAATGCACTCGATGGCCTGCGCCCAGATGGAACAAGTGCGTCCATGCCCATGATGTCAACACCGAGCTCGGTAACCACCTTGTGGTATTCACTCCAATACAACTTGAAGATCGCACCATCAGGACCAGGGTGATGTCCCGCGAGGAATTGGGTCAGCGTGCGCATTCCGAGATAGCGCATTACTTGCACTACCGAGTAGCACTTAGCCAAACGTTGGCGAATGCGCGGATCATCTGCGACACCTTTTTCACGAGCCAATTCAATGAGTCGATCAATTTCAGCTTGGAATCGAATCGGGGCCGTTGCTGCTGCTTCGCCTCGTTCAAATCCAAGAAGGCCCATGGCCACCGCCCAGCCGTTGTTTACACCACCAACCACGTTTTCTTTTGGAACGCGAACATCGGTGTAGAACACCTCATTGAATTCGCTTTCTCCTGAGATCATCTTGATCGGACGAACTTCGACACCTGGCTGACGCATGTCAACGAGCAAGAACGAAATGCCCTTGTGCTTCGGTGCATCTGCATCGGTGCGCGCAAGTGTGAAGATGTGGTCTGCAAGATGGCCAGCCGAAGTCCAAATCTTTTGACCGTTCAAGATCCATTCGTCGCCATCCAGCACAGCTTTCAAGCCGACATTGCTGAGGTCGCTTCCTGCGTTTGGTTCGCTGTACCCCTGACACCACACATCGTCACCAGAAATAATTCGCGGAAGATAATGCTGTTTTTGTTCTTCGGTTCCAAATAGCAACAACGTGTTTCCAAGCATTTGAATGCTGAACACATCATTTGGACCACCAGTTGGAACACCTGCACGCTCAAACTCTTCTGCAGCAATTACTTGTTCAAGTGCAGACAATCCTCCACCGCCGTATTGCTTTGGCCAACCCATTGCAAGAAAGCCACCCTTGGCCAACACTTTGCGCCACTGCGTGACAAATTCTTCAAGCGGCTTACCTTCAAGGGTTCCGATGCCCTTCCAATCGTTAGGCAAGTTCTCTTTGAGAAAGGCTTGTACTTTGCTGCGATATGCCTCGGCTTCTGGCGTATACGAAGGTTTCATGTTTTAGACGCTAGTCGGCACGTTGAAAAGACAAATAACCGAAGACTGGGTTGCTAGTCGCGGAATATTGATCGCGACCGAAATCCACCCACTTTGGCGGCCGAACGCAGACTGTCTGCAACATCTTTCATTCCCACTTTGCTCATCGCCCGCAGTTGGCGCTCGATAACCAATACACAGGCAAGCATCCCAAGAAAGCCCAAAAAGGCAACCAAGAAATGCACTTGCAAAGTAGCCACGGTGAAAGCGAGAGATGCAATGACGCCTAAAGCCGCCCAGCGCACCTTGCGGATCGCATGACTATATAAACCTGAGGATGAAACTGCTTGAGCAAACTTCTTATCGGTATGCAGCTGCTCTTCTAATTGGCGCAGGATTTTTTGTTCGTCGTCAGAAAGTGGCACACCCACATTGTTCCACGATTTCAGCAAATTCTCAATGCAGACTCGCTCATTCGTCGTTCATCCCGTCATTTGGACCCCACTTTGAAGCCCCAGGCCTTCGCCCCGAGCGCAACGTGCTGGCCGGACGAATCGCTTTATCCCCAAACCGACTTCGAATGTCGTCGATTGCCCTCGTCGCTGGAGCCCACACCTCATCAAGTGCAGCAACATCTGTGGCATGCACTCCTTCATCGAACAAGCTCAATTGAGGCTCATGCTCATCAAAATTTCGGGTGCTGATGCCAATCAGACGGACGCCGCGCGACAAATCAAGTGACTTCAACAGTGGATCAATTGCATGCAACATCGCCTGGGCTGAAAGAACTGGCGTTGGCTCTGTGTGCGAGCGCGTGATGGTGTGAAAGTCTGAAAATTTCACTTTCAGCGTCACCGTTCGCGGAGCCATTTGATCGTCTCGGCATCGCTTCGCCACCGCGTCTGCCAAGCGAACTAAGTGCGTACGCAACTCAGCCACTTCATGAATATCGCGCGAAAATGTCTCTTCATGACCAATTGATTTTGTTTCACGCATTGAAACAACAGGTGATGGATCAATTCCGTTTGCTAATTGCACGAGATGCTCTGCGTGTGCTTCACCAATTGAGTGCTTTAACGCATTGATTTCCGCCACGGCAAGGTCTGAAACTTTCCGAATTCCAATGCGCTCCAGTTTTTCTAATGTTGCTGGTCCAACTCCCCACAATGCTTTCACTGGAAGCGGATGAATAAATTCCAACTCTGCACCAGGCTTTACTTCTACAACTCCAAACCCTGGTCGAACTCCGTGCTCATCAGCGATCGGTTTGGCGCGTTTTGACGCAAGCTTGGCGATGAACTTGCTCGACCCAATTCCAACGCTGCATACCAGACCAATTTCTTCTTGCACGCGAGATCGAATGGACTGTGCAACTGATTTTGCTTCCCCAAAAAGGCGGAGCGCTCCTGTGAGATCAAGAAATGCTTCATCAAGTGAAATGCCCTCAACATGAGGCGTGTAATCACGAAAGATGTCAAACACCTGAGCGCTGATTTCGACATAGTTATCCATATCTCCCGGCAGAAAGATTGCATTAGGGCATAAACGCTTTGCACGCGCTGAAGGCATTGCCGAAAACACTCCGAACCGACGAGCCTCATAGGAAGCGGCAGCGACTACGCCCCTACTTCCGTCTCCGCCTACCACGACGGGTTTACCAATCAGCTCCGGGTGACGCAACAGTTCAACAGCCACAAAGAACATGTCCATGTCCACATGAGCAATTGTTCGCGAAGTTTTGTTTGGCTGACTCTCCACTATGCCCCCAACAGTACGACAACTACGCTGTGCATGTGCCTAACTCGACCTCAGAACCCAGACCACTGTCTGCACTTCCCTCAGTGCGCGCTCGTGCAATTGCATTCGCAGGAATTTTGCTGGCAGGTATTGCTGGTGCCGCAATGGGCTACTTGATGATTGATGTGCAGTGTTCAGGATCATGCGCTGTTCCAAATGGAATAGGCATGTTTGTTGGGTCGCTCATCGGTGCTGCAGGAATGAGCGTTGTTGCAATTCTTGCGCTTCGCGCGATTGGTGAGTGGCGCGAACTTGCAGACAAGGAAACCCGTACTTCGTGACTCTTGCAAATGAATTGCTGGAAGTTGCAAGTGAACTTGCACGAGCCGCAGGCGACATGGCGCTTGCAGGACGCAAGGCAGGTCTTCAGAATGTGCAGACGAAATCTACGGCCACCGACATGGTTACCGAATTTGATCGCGCGTCAGAAAAACTCATTGTTGAAGGAATGCGCGAGCGCCGTCCACTTGATGCAATAGTCGGCGAAGAAGGCGCATCAATTGCAGGAACTAGCGGCATCACCTGGTACATCGACCCAATCGACGGCACCACCAATTTCCTATATGACCTTCCCGCTTGGGCGGTGTCAATTGGTGCACAAGACAGCGACGGACCACTCGCAGGAGTTGTCTATATACCCGCGCTCGGCGAAATGTTTTCCGCAACTCGCGGTGGTGGCGCATTTCTCAATGGTTTACCAATTCAATGCAACAGCATCTCTGAGGTATCCCAGGCCTTGGTGTGCACAGGATTTAGCTACTCAGCAGATCAACGCACCATTCAGGCAAAGCGTGTTGCCCAATTCATTCACAAGATTCGCGATATCCGCCGAGCGGGCGCCGCTGCAATTGACCTGTGCTTTGTTGCGTGTGGTCGGATTGATGCGTACTTTGAAGAAAATCTTCATCAGTGGGATATCTCGGCAGGGATATTGATCGCACACGAAGCCGGCTGCCGAAGCGGTGATTTCAGTGGCAAACCAGCACGGCCTGCCGAAATCTTGACCTCTGCCCCAGCGATATTTGACCAGCTCTCGCAGTTAATCATGGCTGCAAGCTCGGCGAAAGAGTAAACATTGTGACTGTGGGTATTCGCGTACTAGCGGTAGAAGACGACGAGCGCATTCGAGCCTCCGTCAAGCTCGCGCTAGAAGACGAAGGCTGGATCGTTGACGAAGCAGCAAGTGGTGAAGAAGCGATCACTATTTTTGGCAAGCACGCAGCAGACGTCGTGCTAATCGACATTATGTTGCCAGGTATTGATGGATTCGAATTATGCCGAAGCATCCGTAAATCTAGTGACGTGCCAATTGTGATGGTCACTGCTCGCGCCGACACTCACGATGTTGTTGCCGGACTTGAGGCTGGCGCAGACGACTATCTCACAAAACCATTTGCGCCAAAAGAACTTGCCGCCCGCATTCGCGCACTACTCCGTCGAGTTCGTCCTTCCAAACCTGGACATTCCAAGCTGGTCTTTGGAAATTTGGAGATAATTCCAGATGAAGGAAAGGTTCTGCTCGACAGCAACGAAGTTGAACTCACAAAAACCGAGTTTCGGTTGCTGTGCGAACTTGCCAATGATCCTGGTGGCGTATTCAGCCGCGAGTTATTGCTTGACAAGGTGTGGGGTTACGGATATTTCGGTGACGGTCGCTTGGTAGACGTGCACATTCGTCGCTTGCGAATGAAGGTGGAATCCGACCCCGCAAACCCAACTCACGTTGTGACTGTTCGTGGGCTTGGTTATCGCCTGCAATCGTGACCAAGCTCTTCAATCCACGCAGAATTGGTTTACGCAATCGTATTTTGCTCATCTTCGTTGCAGGGGCACTTCTCCTTTCAATAGTCCTTGCTTCAATCACCTATTCGTTTACGAGATCAAATCTTGTTGATCAGCGAATTGCTGTCGAAACCAACCAAGCAATCGCCAATGCTCGGCGAACGCAAAATGATCTTTTGAGGTCGCCCGATGAAGTGCTTGTCGCCTTGGATCAGGGAGGTATCGCCCACA
The DNA here is from genome assembly GCA_017853385.1 of Ilumatobacteraceae bacterium. Classification (GTDB taxonomy): domain Bacteria; phylum Actinomycetota; class Acidimicrobiia; order Acidimicrobiales; family Ilumatobacteraceae; genus UBA3006. The sequence continues at coordinate 6,780 of JAFMJR010000022.1, forward strand.
AATTAATTTCCATCAACAACTCGTGGACAAGCAGCAGCCCGCTGTTCTCTCGTCAAATGATTCCTCCTGCACTACTGCAGCGTGTTCAGGTTGATAAACGAGCTGCGTCCATGATTGTTGATAGCGCAAAAGGTCAGGCACTCGTTGTGGGCATACCGTTGCCACGAATTAATGCGATGTATTTCGAATACGACAATCTTCGCGAAGTCCGTGATGCCCTACAGAGCGTGCGTCTTGCACTGATCATCGCCACTTTCATCACAACTTTTGTTGGAATCGCACTTGGAGTCTTTGCTTCTCGACGCGCAGTTCGCCCGCTTGCAAACGCAGCGCAAGCCGCGCGCGCAATTGCGGACGGCCGCCTCGAAACTCGACTTGAGCCTACCGACGACCCAGATATGCAAGCGCTCACTTCTGCTTTTAATGACATGGTGGCAACATTGCAGGAACGAGTTGAGCGAGATGCGCGATTCACGTCTGATGTGAGTCACGAATTACGTAGCCCGCTCATGACACTTGCAGCTTCTGTGCAGGTTTTGGAATCACGGCGCGATGAACTTCCCGAACGCTCGCAGGCTGCACTCGATCTACTGTCAAGCGACGTATCGCGTTTTCAAGGCTTAGTTGAAGACCTATTAGAGATATCTCGCTTTGATGCTGGAGCAATTCGACTCGTTCTTGAACCACTCTTTCTTTTTGAGTTCATCAAACAAGCAGTATCGGTAAGTAGTTTGCCGCGCACCGAAATTCGCTGTGACGATATTGCCGCACTAGTTGCTATCCGAGGAGACAAACGAAGGCTTGCCCGCGTAATTGCCAATCTCATTGACAATGCACGTATCCATAGCGGTGGAAAACCAAAAGTTGTTATTCAGCTTGCAGAAAATGAGTCACCACCAACGCATGTGTGGATCATTGTGGAAGACGATGGCGACGGACTCATAGAGGGTGAATCCAGCAAAATCTTTGAACGCTTCTCTCGAGGAGGGGCCGCGGGACGCCGAGCAGGCACCGAAGGAGCAGGTCTTGGCCTTGCGCTTGCTCGCGAACACGTCACCTTGCATAAAGGCAGAATCTGGGCAGAAAACCGAACCGATGGAATTCGTGGTGCACGATTTATTGTGGAACTACCTATTGATCAATCACCAACCCCTGACGAGCACCACGAATGAAACTTAGACATTCACCACTGTCACTGATTGCGGCTGTGATCCTTGTTGCCTTGCTCAGCTCGTGTGGGATTCCTACCGATACTCAACCGCGAGATATTGATCCAGAGCAACAAATAAATTTGAATAAGCCATGAGCAACTCTGCGGTAGTCATTGCCATCGACGCCGGCACAACGGGCATTCGTTCCCGTGCGGTTTTTACTGATGGACGGCCATCAATTTCGGCATACAAAGAATTCACTCAGTACTTTCCAAAACCAGGTTGGGTCGAACATGATGCTCTGGAAATTTGGGATGCAGTGCATGCAACACTGAGCGAAGTAATTGGCAAGGTCGCAATGCCGATTGCCGCAATTGGCATCACTAATCAGCGCGAAACTGTTCTTGCCTGGGATAAAACAACCGGCAAGCCCTACGGCAAAGCAATTGTTTGGCAAGACCGTCGCACTGCGGACCGTTGCGCAGAAATTGCATCCGAGCTTCCACTGGTGCGCGCAAAGACAGGGCTCGTACTCGACCCATACTTTTCTGGCTCAAAGATGGAATGGCTACTCACCCACGGCAATGTGCCAAAGTCGCCACAACTCGCACTTGGCACGATTGATTCCTGGATCATTTGGAATCTCACAAGTGGAAAATCTTTTGCAACTGATGCATCAAATGCAAGTCGCACCATGTTGTTTGATATCACCACAATGCAGTGGAGCAACGAATTGTGTTCTTTGTTCAACGTGCCAATGACTGCTCTTCCAAACGTGGTTCCTTCGAGCGGACGAGTTGCTGTCACCGAAGAGTCCTCTGGAATTCCTGCAGGCATTCCAATTTCAGGAATTGCAGGAGATCAACAAGCAGCGTTATTTGGCCAGGCGTGCTTCACAACAGGAAGCAGTAAAAACACCTATGGCACGGGAAGTTTTGTGCTGATGAACGTTGGAACAACATGCCCACCTCCTACTGAAGGCATGCTCACCACCGTTGCATGGGACATTGGAACTGGCGAAACCACCTACGCACTAGAGGGAGCCATCTTCGTTACGGGAAGCGCTATTCAGTGGCTTCGAGATGGCCTCAACATCATCGAGCATGCTTCAGAGATTGGTCCGTTGGCTGCATCAGTAGAAAATTCAGGGTCAGTAGTAGTTGTTCCGGCATTCACTGGCCTTGGCAGCCCTTGGTGGGACCCATATGCACGAGGAGCGATTCTTGGAATTACTCGTGGCACAACACGGGCTCACATTGCGCGGGCCGTTGTTGAATCAATTGCTTATCAAACACGTGATGTGGTTGATGCAATGACAAAAGCAGCTGGTGTAACCATTACTGATATGCGAGTCGACGGAGGCGCTGCAGTTATGGATCTACTGTTGCAGCTGCAAGCAAATCAACTTGGTGTCAATGTGCTTCGTCCGCGCGAACTTGAGACCACCGCCATGGGCGCTGCGTTTCTTGCAGGTTTAGGCGAAGGTGTTTGGCCATCTCTACAGTCGGTGACAAATGCATGGCAGCTTGACCGACAGTTCGAGCCAATGCCAACAGGAACCGAGACGAAGGATTACGAGTTATGGCAACGCGGCGTTGGCCGCTCGTTGAACTGGGCAAACCAATAATTCAGCATCGAAACTTTTCTCGCAGCATTGCACCAATGCGATTAGCCACCATTACCACAGGTAAGTGAGTGTTAGCCCGTGGCAAGTCGGGCAAAACCGAAGCATCGCACACCCACAGGTTTTCAAAACCAATCACTTGTCCAAATTCGTTAACTACTGCTGATTCGTTCTCTGGACTCCCCATTGCGCAGGTGCACGCTGGGTGCGAATACACCCCAGACTGCTCACGAGACCACACGTCAATTTGCTCATCACTCGCATCGCCCAACCATTCGGCCGCTGTCCCCTGATCATCACTACAGGCGTTGCTTGCAATTGCCTGCATCTGCGGAGATTCTGCATATGCATGAACCTGCCTAATGGTTTCTCGCATCACCAACACATCGTGTTCAGTTGACAGCGTATTGAAAAACACCTTCCCCGAACGCGTATTGGGGTCGTATTCCACATTGCCTTGCGATGTCACTTGCATCACTCCGCCGATTATTGCTCCAACGCGCTGTTGAGGATCGACGAAATTCATCGACAATATGTTGATATCGCCAATGCCAATTGACGAAGACTCTCGGATATTCGCACCAATGCACACAGATGATTGTGCTGACTCGCGCAGCGCAAATGAGAGGGCAATTGACGGATGGTTTTTCAATCCATTGCCAATTCCGGGTTTATCAATGCCGCTTCGACGAAGTAGCACTGGTGAAGCAAGCGCTCCAGCACACAACACCACACCTCGCGCCTCAATTAACTCCCCGCTAGTCAGTTGAACACCAGTAGCTCGCATGCCGTTCACCACCACCGAATCAACTTCGGTTTGTAGACGAATGCTCAGGTTTGCAAAATTCGTGCATGACGACATGTACGTTTCGACAACGCTGTGTCGTTTGCCATTTTTCATCGTCAGAGCAGTCCAGCCAGCGCCACGGCCACTCAGTACTTCCCGATACAAATTGCCAACAATCGGCACTTTTCGCGATACTGCGGCGGCCAGCAATGCCTTGTCAACATCCCCAGCATCGCTTTCATCTACACAATGCAGAACATCTGGCAGTAAGGAAAATGTCCTTTGGACACTTTCCCAGCCCCACCCCTTGCACCCAAACTTTTGTTGCCAGTCATAGTCTTCACGCATTCCCCACATGCCAACCATGTAGTTGAGTAGAGAGGTTCCGCCTAATTGATCACCGTTATCAATCAGCAGCACACGAATAGCAGGATCCTGCGCCAAGTGCGATGCCACCACCACTCCAGCCGAACCCGCACCGACCACCACGATCGGCAGTTGATGTTCAGCGCGCATAGTTACTACGAGATGTTGGTTGCTGCTGGCAATCCATGCAAGTGCGCATGGTCGTTGTAGCGAACTAAAGCAAAATGTCCTGCGCGTACTTCAACCAGTTCGGTAATTGAGCAATTCTTCGTATGCATTTCAAATGCGCCTGTTGGCGGCGTTCGCATAGTGAGTCGCAGCACTGCATCAACAACACCACCATGGCAAGCAACAAGAACTGACTTCCCCGAATACTTTCTGAGCAATTGATCCAATGAACTGGAAACACGCGCATGAAATTGCGCAATGGTTTCACCACCAGGAAAAAACACCGCGTTGGGATCCGCGCTCCAATCGGGAGGACCGTGACGACGAACAAATTCATCAAAAGTGAGCCCATCGCATTCCGGACCAGGATCGTGTTCACCAAAGCCAGTGTCAATATTGATTGGCAAACTTGACAATGCTGGCGCAATGATTTCGGCAGTCTCACGTGCACGTGGAAATCCACTTGACATCAACACGTCAATTGACAGCTCTTGCGTATGAGCCAATCGATCGCGCAGACGGGCTGCCTGAAGTTTTCCCAATTCTGAAAGACCATTGCAGGTTCGCGGGCCACCCAATATGCGATTGACTGTCACGTTTGACTCGCCGTGTCGCACCAGCACGATGCGGGTTTTACTCATACCAGTTTTTCGACGAAGCCCTCAAGCTGTCGCAAGTTGCGACACTCGTACACGCCATCAGTGAAACTTCCGTACTCTCCCACTACCGAGTCGCCAGTGTTCCAATAACTCTTCGGCTCAGGATTTAACCAATACACATGTCGTCCGCGCTTCTGCATTTCTTTTACAACCCACGAGCCGGTTGCGTGATAGTTATTACGCGCATCACCAAGAAGCAAAATCGTCGTTTTTGAATTGATGTCCTTGCCGTAGCGTTCCCAGAACACTTCAAATGCATGTCCGTAGTCAGAGTGTCCATCTACCCAGACCACATCTGCTTCTGTATTTACGCGATGGATTGCCTCTGAAATATCTTCGGTTGATTTGAAGTAACTCGTTACTTCATCAATTCCATCGATAAACACAAACGAGCGCACCTTCGAAAACTGACCCTGAATGGCATACACCAGCATCAAGGTAAATCGAGCAAAGGCTGCAACGCTTCCCGAAATATCGGCAACCACCATGAGCTCTGGTTTCGCTGGACGTGGATACTTAAATTTCGGATCTGCAGGTACTCCGCCGTAGCTAAGCGAATGTCGCACCGTGTTGCGGAAGTCGAGTGGCCCCTTACGACCATGACGACGCTTTCTTGCCAGCCGTGCAGCCAGCTTTCGCGTGAGAGGTTGCAACGCTTTTTTCAAACTCTGCATTTCATCACGACTGGCATGCATAAATTCGACATCTTCAGGCAACGGTTTACGCAAGGTTTTCGCCATTGCCTCCGCACCACGATCGGCAACCAGTTTGCGGCGAATCTCTGCCTCTACCTCTTGCTTAAATTGCTCGATTCGGCTTTCGTACTCGTCTTTTTCTAAACGCTGTTCAAGCTTCGTGAGATCTTCTTGCGCCTGCTGCTTGCTCGCTTCCATCAACTTGTCGAGCATGTTGTCAAGATCAAGATTGCGCAGTGTGCGATAAAGGTAATAGGTGCCACCTACTGGGCGTCCCGGCTCCATTCCAGCAAAACGCTGCACGGATTGTTTTGCAAGAGCCTTCATCATTGCTTGATCACCATTCATCAGCGCATTCATGAGCATTTGCGCAATTTCTTCAGGCGTGAGGCCATCCATGCTGCCACCGCTTTGACCTTTGCCTTCGCCTTGCATTTGCAGGTCTTGCTGCTCACGCCACATCTCGTCGTTTTCATTGCCGTCTTGCATGATGCTGTATTCAGGACCACGCAGCGAGAAGTAGACCTCAAAGATAGTTTCGAATGCGCGCCAATGATTTTGGCTCTTCACCAGGGTGGCACCAAGCGCATACTTAAATGCTTGTCGATCTTCTAGCGGAATTTCTTTAACCGCTTCCATCGCATCCAGGTTTTCGGTAAGGCTTACCGGCAAGCCCGCATTGCGCAGCTCAACGATAAAGCCCGACATCAAGTCGAGAACTGGCATCTCATCAACTCACTTGTCGACCGACAGTTCCTTCGCCGCTTTGGCAATGTCGGTCTGGTACTTGAGAAGAATGTGCAACGTATCTTTAGCCTCTTGTGCATCAATGTGATCGATGCCAAGCAAGATAAGCGTTCGTGCCCAATCGAGGGTTTCGCTCACCGATGGCGCCTTCTTCAAATCAAGTTGACGAATGCTGCGGACGATGCGTGCAATCTGATCGGCAAGATTTTCGCTAATGCCTTCAACCTTTGTCAGCACAATTTCTTTTTCACGTTCCATATCTGGATAGTCAATATGCAGGAACAAGCAACGTCGCTTTAGCGCCTCAGAAAGTTCGCGAGTGTTGTTTGAAGTGAGGAACACCATCGGAATCTGCTTGGCAGTGATGGTTCCAAGTTCTGGAATTGACACTTGGTACTCGGAAAGAATTTCAAGCAACAATGCTTCGGTCTCAATTTCAACGCGATCCACTTCGTCAATCAACAAGACCACTGGGTCTGTACTGCTAATCGCCTCAAGCAACGGACGTGTAAGCAAGAACTCATCACTGAAAATATCGTCGTGCACTTCTGACCATGAGTCACTTGACTTGTCGGCCTGAATGCGGAGCAATTGCTTTTTGTAGTTCCATTCGTACAGTGCCTTTGATTCATCAAGGCCCTCGTAGCACTGCAGACGAATGAGTCGGGCGTTCAACATTTCCGCCACGCTCTTTGCCAACTGGGTCTTACCCGTACCTGCTGGACCTTCAACAAGAATTGGCTTGCCCAAACGTTGGGCCAAATAGACCACGCCAGCAATTCCTTCATTGGCCAAATAGTTGACCTTTTTCAATCCGTCACGGACTTCCTGCACTGATTCAAAGCTCTTACTCATTCGTGCAACCCTAGCGTTTAGCGCCCTTGCGCCTACGATGGAGATGCTCATGACCGGTCTCGTTCGATCGAACCTCGTAGTTGCCACGGGAACAGCAGTTTCCCGCCTCACTGGGCTTATTCGCATCGTCGTCTTTGGCATCATCGTTGGCCAAACTTCACTGGCCGACGCCTTTGACAGCGCCAATAACTCGCCCAATGCAATCTATGAGTTGCTGATCGGCGGAGTACTTTCTGCCAGCTTGGTCGCGTTATTTGCTCAATTCATTGAACGCGATGATCACCAGGATGGCAAAGAGAAAAGTCAAGATGCAATCATCAGCGTTTCACTGATTGCACTTGTCATCATCACGTCTCTTGCCGTGATCTGCGCCCCGGCAATATTCCATATTTTTTCTCTCAATCCCGCGCAAGGCATTGACGTTCAAGCCTTTCGAAGCGTAGGAACTTCGCTGACGCGAATCTTTGTCTTTCAAATCTTTTTCTATGGATTGAGTGCCCTGACTTCAGCACTGCTCAATGCACGAAAACTATTTTTTGCTGCTGCGTGGTCGCCTGTTCTCGCCAATGTGGTGACGATCGGTTCATTTCTGCTGCTACCGCTCACGTCGGCGGGAAGCGACTTATCAATCGACTCGGTGCGCAATGACCAAACAGCGATGTGGGTACTTGGACTTGGCACCACACTTGGCATCGCGACGATGGCAATCACCCAGGTTCTTGTGGTACGACGACATGGCTTCACCTTTTCGTTTTTGCCACAGTTTCGTCACCCAGCCGTCGTCAAACTCATTCAACTTTCCACATGGACACTTGGTTACGTTGCGGCTAACCAAGTTGCTCTTGTGGTGATCAAGAATCTTGCTTCTCCTGGTAGCGGTGGCGTTGATGCATATTCAAAAGCTTTTGTGCTCCTGCAGCTTCCACACGGTTTACTGGCCGTTTCAATCGCCACAACATTTGTTCCCGACCTCGCTCGCATGTTTCATCGTGGAGACCACATTGAATTTTCATCAACGATGGCTCGCGGCATTCGGCTTACCGCGATGCTCACATTTCCCGCTTCAGTAGGGTTATTTGTTCTGTCAAAGCCACTCATCGGCTTACTCTTCCAACACGGCAATTTCACCGATTCCGCAGCAATCAACACAGCAAGAGCTTTGTCAGGTTTGGCTCTCGGTCTTGCCGGCTTCTCTGTTTATTTATTTGTGCTTCGCGGGTTCTATGCGCGCAATGATACGCGTACACCGTTTTTCATCAACTTGGTTGAAAATGCGCTCAACATTGTTTTTGCAGTTGCCTTGGTTGATCGCTTCGGTGTGTTCGGACTTGGCATTGCATTTTCTATTGCGTACATCGTTTCTGCGGTTATTGCACTGGTAGTGCTTGAAAGCACTGAAGTTGATATCAAAATGTCGGCTCTCGCTTTCTCGCTTTTGCGCATTGCTTCCGCAGCAGCCGTTATGGGGTTAGTCGTATGGATCGTGAGCAATGCCATCGGCTCAAACGCGGGCATAGGGTCGATAACTCGAGTAATAAGTGGAACGGTTATTGGTGCAATCGCTTACGCGATGGCACTTACCGCACTTGGCGACCAGGAATTACGCAGTTACTTGTCGAGCAAAATGACAAGATCGTCGCGATGAACGAGCTCAGGATCTACCCCTTCAGGTAAATCGCTGCTCTGTGAGCCAGCAGCTGCACCAGCTTGCACCGCATCAATTCCAACCATTCCGCGCGCAAACACTTCACCTCGCACGTCAGCAATTTCTACTGTGTCTCCTGCAACGAAGTCGCCGCTTACTTCAACTACACCAGCATGGAGCAACGACGTATTGCGGGCAATCATGGCGTTTTTTGCGCCATCGTCTACAACAACTACTCCAACGTGCGCTGCCGCAAATGCAATCCACAATTTCCGAGCGGACAAGTTGCGATTATGAGGTAAAAACTGAGTGCCAACACCTGGCTTTTCATTAATCGCATCTTGCAATACATTTTCCCTACTTGCACTAGCAATAACCGTGCGCACACCAGACCATGATGCGATGCGAGCGGCAGAAAGCTTGGATGCCATTCCTCCGCTCCCTCGTGCGGTTCCGGCCGAACCCGCGTTTACCGAAAGCAGCGGATCATCAGCCTTCACTTGCTCTACGAGCGTTGCGCTTGCATCTGTTCGCGGATCTGCTGTGTACAAACCACCAATGTCGGTCAACAACACAAGGGCATCTGCGCCAACACTGTGCGCAACAAGAGCAGCAATTCTGTCGTTGTCACCAAATCGAATTTCGTCGCTAGCGATTGCATCATTTTCATTAATGATTGGAACGCAACCGAGTTCAAGTAGACGACCAAGTGTTTGACGTGCATGCAAATACTGGGTGCGATCAATGAAGTCATTTGGCACCAGCAACACCTGAGCCCCAATGAGCCCGCGAGCAGCCAAATACTCGTTATAGCGATTCATCAATTGACTTTGCCCAACAGCAGCAAGTGCTTGCAGTGTTTGAGTATCTGTTGGGCGCTGGCTCATCCCTAACGCCGCGACTCCTCCGGCTACTGCACCAGAAGTTACAACAAGCACTTCATGCGACTGTTCGCGAAGCATCGCAACCTGATCACACAATGTTCGAATTGCGTTGTTATTTATAGCGCCATGATCATCTGTTACTGACGATGTTCCAATTTTTACAACGATGCGCATTGTTAGCTCTCTGGGGTGTATTCAAAACTAAACGTGCCAATATGAACAACCGTTCCCTCTGTTGCACCAGCGCGAGCAAGCAGACGATGCACGCCGAGGTTCTTCAGGCGCTCATCGATGTAATTCATGGCGTCTGGTGTGGTGACATCGTTGAGCGCAACTGCGCGCTCAACATCTCGACCGTGAAGACGGAACTCCAAATCACCAAGCTTTTCAATCTTGGTTCCTTCAGCCTGCGGCTTGATCACCACGGCGCCCTGCTTCGGCGGTTCTAGAGTTCGCGCATGTTTCACCAAATCAGCAAGTTCTCCGAGCACTTTGCGCACACCGTCACGAGTGACAGCAGACATCTTCAGACCCTTCCAACTATCAAGCGCATCTGCTTCGGCGGCATCGGTTTTTGTTGCAACCACTAGTCGCGGACGCTCAAGCAAGTCAGGTCGATACTCACCCAACTCATGCAACAAAATGCGCTCCTGTTCGGCAGCCGACATGCCATCCATTGGTGCAAGATCGACAAGCACACAAAGCACGCGAGCACGTTCAATATGTCGAAGGAATTGATGACCGAGACCTTTACCTTGGCTCGCTCCTTCGATGATCCCCGGAATGTCAGCAATGATGAATTCCGTTTCTGCATCTAATCGAACTACACCAAGGTGTGGTTCAAGAGTGGTAAACGGATAGTTCGCAATCTTTGGCTTTGCCGCTGAAACAGAACTAATGAACGTGCTCTTTCCCGCGTTTGGAAATCCGACCAATGCAACGTCAGCCATCAATTTGAGTTCAAGTTTCAACCAACGCTCAATGCCATGCTCACCCTGCTCGGCAAACTTTGGCGCACGACGACGATTCGACAAAAAGCGAGCATTGCCTCTTCCACCTTGACCGCCGCGTGATGCGCACCATTTTGAACCATGCACAGGCAAGTCAGCCAACACCTCACCCGTGTATAAGTCTTTAACGACGGTTCCTTCTGGAACATTGACAATAAGGTCGGCGCCTCGACGTCCATGCAAGTCTTTTCCCATTCCGTTCACGCCGTCACCGGCACGACGGTGCGGGTGGTCACGGAACGCAAGTAACGAAGCAACGTTGTGATCGGCCACCAACCACACGGAGCCACCGTCGCCACCGTCACCGCCGTTAGGGCCACCGAAGGCAACTGGGCCTTCACGACGGAAACTTACGCAGCCAAATCCCCCATCGCCACCGCGAACATTGAGTTGGGCTTCGTCGACAAATGCGCTCATAGGGGGTTTCTAGGCTACTAGTGCCACACCCCTTATCTATCGTGTCGGCATATCGTGATCACAGTGAATACATCAGCCCAGAACTCCAGCAGCCAGCCACATGACGCAGGCGAATCTCATTCGCGAGCAATCGCTTGGGCACAAACCATGCATGGGTTTGATAACGAAGGCATTCGTTTCGCTCACTCCGACTCATGGGCAGGCGCAGGGTCAACAAACATCATCGATCGCCTAGAGCGCGAAGCGCGCGAACACGAGCTGCTCGCTCCACTTGCCACACGCTCATTTGGGGCCGGCAATCGGGCCATCGCCGAAGAAGAAGACCAGTTCCGCACCTGCTTCGAACGAGATCGCGACCGTATCTTGCACGCTTCCGCATTTCGACGTCTTGCAGGCAAGACACAAGTATTTGTTTTTCCTCAAGACCACCAGCGCACTCGACTCACCCATGCTCTCGAAGTAGCTCAAGTCGCAACCGCAGTTGCACGCGCACTTGGTCTCAACGTTGCACTAACTGAAGCCATTGCTCTCGGACACGATTGCGGGCACGGACCAGGTGGCCATGCCAGCGAAGATGCACTAAGCCAATTCATTCCAGAAGGTTTTGATCATGCTGTGTGGGGAGCAAACGTCACGCTTGTGCCACTCAATTTGTGCGCCGAAACACTCGATGGAATTCGTAATCACTCGTGGTCACGTCCGGCTCCACAAACACCAGAAGGCGAAGTGGTGTCGTGGGCAGATCGCATTGCGTATGTATGCCACGACTTTGAGGATGCAGTAGCTACCGGAATTGTTTCACCCAGCCAGCTTCCCGACATCGTGCGCACATATTGCGGCGAAACGCGTTCAAGCCAACTGCGAGCATTTATTTCTTCAATGGTTGGTGCAAGTTTGCACAACGGTCGCGTTGGCATGAAATCAAACGAAGCAGATGCACTTGCAGCATTTCGAAAATTCAATTACGAAAACATTTATATGCGCGAAGCTTCGCTGAATCAAGCAAAATCAGTTATTGATCTGCTGCGCGCTCTCGTTGAGCACTACGTCGCACACCCACATCTCATGGCCACACAACCAAAAACTGAAATTCCGCCAAGCCAAAGCGAACAAGCATTGCGAGATGCAGTTGCATACGTAGGTGGAATGACCGACCGGTTTGCCTGCCGACAAGGCAAAGCACTACTTGGATGGGATGACAGTCGACTCCCTCAAGGAATCGATACGCACTAAACGCGTTGCGTTAGGCAGTTGGAAGAACGTCGACAACCTTGCGGCCACGACGCTCACCGAACTTCACGCTGCCGTGAGCAAGAGCGAACAAGGTGTCGTCTTTGCCGATGCCAACGTTTTTGCCAGGGTGCACTTTGGTGCCGCGCTGACGAATGAGAATGGTTCCTGCAGTGATCTTGGTGCCGTCAAATACTTTGACACCGAGTCGTTGCGCGTTTGAATCGCGACCGTTACGTGTAGAACCGCCACCCTTGGTCTTTGACATGTTTCAGCCTTTCGCGATGCTGGTGATTTCAATCACCGAATACTTTTGACGATGTCCGAAGCGACGGCGCTGGTTGGTGCGGCGCTTGTAGGTAAAGCCATCGATCTTTGGACCGGCTGCTTTTCCGACGATCTTTGCGGTAACGGTTGCCTTGGCCAATTCGCCAGGTGTTGACAACACTGTCGCGCCGTCGACAAGAAGCACTGGGGTGAATTTCACCTCAGAGCCATCTGCTGCATTGAGAAGTTCCACATGGACCTGCTGGCCCTGTGCGACTTTCTCCTGCTTTCCTCCGGTTGCGATTACTGCGTACATAACGGTCTCCTACTCTACCCCTGAACTAACGGGCTTCCCAACTCCGGCTTTTATGCCTTGATTAATCCAACATCGACAGGTCGATCATGACCCCGCGGCCCTCGCAGGTGACGCACGGGTCGGCAAAGTTGGTCAACAACCCTTCCCCAATGCGCTTTCGGGTCATTTCCACCAAGCCAAGCTCGGAAATCTCAAATACCTGCGTGCGTGTCTTATCGCGAGACAAAGCATCTTTAAACGCCTCAAGCACCTTTCGGCGATTTT
>JAFMJR010000078.1 GCA_017853385.1 Ilumatobacteraceae bacterium
ATTGACACGCTTGGTTTAACCAGTCGCGCAACCATTATTCGTGGCGATGCAATGTCGCAACTTGCAGGCGTTCGTGATGCAACGCTGGTTATTGCCGACCCGCCGTATGAATTTGCGCAGTGGGGTGCATTGCTCAATTTGGTGAAGGCCGATTTTGTAGTGGCCGAAAGCGACCGCGATATGACGCTAGAAAACCCACCAATTACAGGCTGGGAAGTGACCCGAGTGAAGCGCTACGGCAGGGCGTACGTGTCGTTCTTGCAGCGGTTAGCGTAGAAGTCATGGCCGTTGCGTTTTACCCCGGCAGTTTTGACCCGTTTCATCTGGGTCATCTGGATGTCGTCGAACAAGCTGTTTCGCTGTTCGGCGAATTAGTCATTGGCGTGATGCACAACCCTGCCAAGCCATCGGGCATGTTTAACCCTGAAGAGCGCGCCGAATTGATTCGCGAGAGCACCGCCCATTTGGGCAACGCGGTATGCGTGGCCACGTATGAAGGGATGACGGTTGAAGTTGCCGCTCGCATTAATGCCAGCATGATCGTGAAAAGCGCGCGCACCGGCACCGATTTTGAAATTGAGCAGCAAATGGCGCAGACCAACAACGCAGCCACGGGCATCGAGACCGTGCTGTTGTTTAGCCGCCCAGAGCGTTCGTTCATTTCCAGCACATATATACGTCAGTTTGCGAACTACACGGGCCCGATTAAGACCCCGATGGTTCCAGCACCAGTGTTGAAGGCACTTATTGCCAAGCAAAGCAAGGGAGCAAAGTAATGAGTTACGACGATTTTGACGGCGCAGTAGACGAGCCATTGCAAGTTGAACTCGGCGACACCGAGTCGATGCTTGAAGAAGTGATTCACACCATTGCCAGTGCGCCAAACGTGCCGCTATCCAGCACACCACGCATTGATCGCGATCATGTAGTTGGGTTGTTGCAAGATGCATTAGCAATTCTTCCTGAAGAGATTCGTCAAGCTCGCTGGATGCTGAAAGAGCGCACCGAGTTTGTGCAAAAGACTCAGCGTGAAGCAGACGAAATTGTGGAAGCAGCACGTGCTCAAGCCGAGCGCATGGTGCAACGCACTGAAGTAGTTCGTGCTGCAGAAGCACGTGCACGCCAAGTGATTGAAGCTGGTGAAACAGAAGCACGCCGTATTAAGAACGAACTTGAAGACTTCTTAGATCAGCGTCTTGCAAGCTTTGAAATTTTGCTCGATCGCATTACGCGCCAAGTAAGTCAAGGTCGTGAACGCATGCGTATTGCACCAGTTGTTGAAGAAGAAGCCCCAGCCGTTGCGCCAACGCGCGATGCAACTGGCGGAACATTCTTTGATCACGAACGCACCGACCTGTACTAATTCTTTTTCATCATGTCGGCGCCGCTCACGATCAACATTCTTGAACTGACGCGCCGCGCAGGCACGTTAAAAGATGTTGTCGTCAGTTTGCCTGTTGCCGATTTTGCATTTGGTGACGATCGCATTGTTGCAACACGCGACATTGATGTTGAGTTGCATTTAGAAAGTGTGAACGGCGGCATTGTGGTGCAAGGCGAAGTTGCTGGTGACACCACCATGTTGTGCCGCCGATGCTTGCGCGAAATTTCAACATCAGTTGCCGTGCCGGTTGACGAGATTTATCAACGAGTGCCCGACAACCCAGATGCATACGTATTAGAAGGGGAGCAACTCGACTTGTTGCCCATGGTGCGTGAAACCATGCTGCTTGGGCTGCCCGATGCGCCTTTGTGCAAGCCCGATTGCCCAGGTTTGTGCCCACAATGCGGGGCCGATCTGCAAAGCGACCCATGCCAATGCCAAGCCCAACGCACCGACGAGCGGTGGTCGGTACTTGACCAATTACGGGGTCAACTCGGCGACTGAGCCGATATCCTTTGATCCCCGACGAACAAGTTTTTTAAGCGAAAGCCGAGCACGCGATGCCAGTACCAAAGAAAAAGAAATCGAAGATGAAGGGCCGCAGCCACATGGCAGGCGCCTGGAAACTTGGTGCACCAGCACGCAGTGTTTGCCCACGTTGCAGCAACTCAAAGTTGCCACACACCGTTTGTGGAAACTGCGGTTGGTACAAGGGTCGCGTCGCTGTAGACGTTGGCTGATATTTCTTCGGGCCCACACATGTTGCCCGTTGCAGTTGATGCATTAGGCGGAGACAAAGCTCCCGCCGAAATTGTTGAAGGAGCCAAGCAAGCCGCTGCCGCTGGCATTCCTGTATTGCTCGTTGGTCCTGCCAACTTAGAAAACATTGGTGACTTGCCGTTGCATGTAGCAACCGAGTTCATCGACATGCATGAAGACCCTGCAAGTTCGGTGCGCAACAAAAAAGATTCAACGCTTGTTGTTTCTGCAGACTTAGTTCGCGACGGCAAAGCAAGCGCAATGATTTCTGCCGGTAACACCGGCGCAACGATGGCAAGTGCGTTGTTGCGCATGGGTCGTATTAAAGGTGTGAAGCGACCAGCTATCGCCACACCAATTCCGGTTCCTGGCAGCACGCCAACAGTCATGCTTGATGCTGGCGCAAATGCCGAAGTGGAAGCCGAATGGATGACGCAGTTTGCAGTGATGGGTTCGGTGTATGCCAATGCTCGTTATGGCATTGAACGCCCACGCGTTGGCTTGTTGTCAATTGGCGAAGAGCCAGGCAAAGGCGACACATTGCGTAAGAAGAGTTATGAATTGTTGAGCGCAATGAGCGACATCAACTTCATTGGCAATGTTGAAGGCCGCGACATCATGACACCCGATGTAGACGTGGTGGTGACCGATGGTTTCACCGGCAACGTTGCGTTGAAAACGCTTGAAGGCACCATGAAGACAATCGTGAAAGAGTTGTTTGCCAGCATTGGCGAACCGCAATACAAAGAACACACCGATGCGTTGATGCCTGCATTGCTCAACTTGTATTCCAAGTTCGACCCAGACTCAACAGGTGGCGCAATTTTGTTGGGTGTAGATGGCGTGTGCATTATTTCGCACGGTTCGTCAAGTGCGCGCGCAATGTTGAACGGCATCAAAGTTGCCAAAGACATGGTGGATTGCGACATGGTTGGCCTGATAGCCAACGCGTTGAAGTCTGATGCCTGATTTTTCGAAGCTTTGTGCCCGCTTGGGCTATGAATTCGCCAATGTTTCATTGCTTGAAACAGCCATGCATCACCGTTCATGGAATGCAGAAAACGATGGCGGCGAAAGCAACGAACGCTTGGAGTTTTTAGGCGACGCAGTACTTGGTTGGGTTGTTGCCGACATTGTGTACACACAACACAGCGACTTGCCTGAAGGAAAACTGACCGACTTGCGCAAGAGCGTGGTGAATGCAAACGCACTTGCCGAAGTAGCAATTGATCTTGGAATCGGCGAGTTTTTGATGCTGGGTAAAGGTGAAGATGGCGCTGGCGGGCGCAGCAAAACTTCCATTCTTTCCGACGCGCTTGAAGCAGTCATTGGTGCCGTGTATATAGACGCTGGCCCACAAGTAACGCACGAAGTTGTGACTGCGCTAATGGGCAAGCGCATTGTTGATGCAGTTGGCGGGCTAGACCGACTTGATTCCAAAACCCGATTGCAAGAACTTGCGGCTCAACTTGGTGTAAGTGTGCATTACGCCGTTGAAGACGAAGGCCCCGATCACGACAAAGTGTTTTTTGCCACGGTCATTGTGGGTGACCGCAAACTTGGTCACGGTGAAGGCAAGTCGAAAAAAGCTGCTGAACAGATTGCCGCAGAAATTGCGTGCGATGTGTTGAACAGCGAAATTGCTTCGTAACTGCTGAAGTTGATATGCCTGAACTTCCCGAAGTGGAAACCGTTCGCCGCGGTATTGCGCAACATGTAGTTGGCAGACGCATTACGCGAGTTGAAGTTGGTCGTGAACGAACAGTGCGACGCACAAGTCGCGAAGCATTGATCGACGGTCTTTCTGGCACAACTGTTATCGCGGCAAACCGTCGCGGAAAATATTTGTTGTGCCCACTCGATAGCGGTGAAGAGATGATGATTCACCTGCGCATGAGCGGGCGAGTACTTGTTGCGCCTGCAGGTAGCGAACGACCACCGCACACACATGTGGTGTTGCACTTGCAACCGCGTGATGGTGAAGTGGCAAACGAAATGTGGTTTGTAGACCCACGCACCTTTGGTGAAGTGGTGGTGTTTGACCCCGCACACATTGCCGAGCAAATGCCCGACTTGGCAAAACTTGGAGTTGACCCACTGGTCGATGAATTCACTCCTGAAATATTGCGTGAGCGTTTTGCGAAAAAGCGCGGCAACTTGAAAGCAACATTGCTTGATCAACATGTAATTGCCGGCATTGGCAATATTTACGCAGACGAAATCATGCATCGCGCAAAACTGCGCTGGAGTCGCGTGCCGGCATCGCTTTCAATGCCCACATTGGTGCGACTGCACGAAGCCATTGTGCATGTGCTGACAACAGCTGTTGAGGCTGGGGGAAGCACCTTGGACGACACGCAATATGTGGATATTGATGGCGAACAGGGGTGGTTTCAGACCGAACATCGCGTGTATGGCCGAGGCGGCGAGGAGTGCCTCACATGCAAAAAGGCCCGCATTTCTCGCACCACCGTGGCCGGCCGAACCACCTGTTATTGCGCGGTGTGCCAGAAGTAGTTATCCACAAGCCCAGGTTGGCGAATCTTTGGAATTGGGCCTTCTCAACTATTCTCGGCGACTGACGTGT
>JAFMJR010000079.1 GCA_017853385.1 Ilumatobacteraceae bacterium
TTCCAGACACGACTCGTACCGCATGTCGTACCAAATGCCGATTTAACCCAATAAACAATTGAGGCGACGCCGGGAATCGAACCCGGTTACGGGGCTTTGCAGGCCCATGCCTAACCATTCGGCCACGTCGCCGTAGTGAAAACTACGGAGTCAGGCTACAGGCAAAGGCAGCACCTACGATCATTCAGATGAAACTTCGCATCTTCACTGAACCACAACAAGGTGCGTCCTACGCACAACTTCTCGCTGTCGCACAGCGTGCAGAACAGCTTGGGTTTGATGCGTTTTTTCGTTCGGATCACTTTCTCAAAATGGGAGACGTCAATGGCGATCCAGGCCCTTCGGATGCATGGACAACTCTTGCGGGAATTGCGCGCGAAACGTCAACGATTCGTCTTGGCACTTTGGTTAACTCTGTAACGTTTCGACACCCAGCAATTACTGCAGTAAGCGTTGCCAATGTTGATTCAATGTCAAATGGTCGTGTTGAGTTGGGTCTTGGTGCTGGTTGGTACGAAGCCGAACACAAGGCTTACGGCTTTCGCTTTCCAACTCTTGGCGAGCGATTCGAGATGCTTGGCGAACAACTCCACATCATTAACGGTTTATGGAATACATCGTTGGGCGAAACATTCTGCTTTGACGGAGCCCACTACAACGTTGAGAACTCACCAGGATTACCTAAACCAGTTCAGTCTCGTATTCCAGTAATTGTTGGTGGTCGCGGAACCAAGAAAACACCGATGCTCGCAGCAAAGTATGCAACAGAATTCAATATGCCGTTCGTAAATAAGGATGCATTCGTAGAACAATGCACGCGCGTTCGCGATGCATGCGCAACAGTGGGCAGAGACCCCAAGACTCTGAAGTACACCGTTGCGCAAGCAACTATTTGTGGATCAAATGCTGCAGAAGTTGAGCGTCGAACGAAAAAGATCGGTCGCGAGGTAGCCGAGTTGAGCCTGAACGGCTTGTGCGGAACACCAGATGAATTGATTGCCAAAATCAATGATTGGAAGAGCGCCGGCGCAGAGACCATTTATATGCAAATACTCGACCTTAATGACCTCGAACACCTTGATCTGATTGGCAAAGAGGTACTGCCCCACATCTAATTAGGTCGGGTTTCGCGCTTGTTTTTCATTACGCTGAAGACGTGCCCAAACAGCAGCCAGAGACAACAGCGATCACCGCTGGTCGCGATGCTTCCGGTGCTTTGTCGCCAACAATTTGGACAAGCACGACATGGCAGTCTCATGGACTAGACGAAACGAGCAAGGCTGCAACTTCCATTCATCAAACGGGAAACTATGCGCGTTACTCAAACCCCTCAGTTCGAGATTTTGAGCGTGCGATTGCTGAATTAGAAGGCGCTGAAGATGCACTTGCCTTTGGCTCGGGAATGGGGGCAATTACTTCCATCATTCTCGCTCTGTGTTCAACGGGCGATCACATCGTTGCCCAAAGCCAGCTGTACGGCGGAACTGTCTCGTTCTTAAACGGCCCGTGCAAGCGACTCGGAATTGATGTCACATTTGTTGACGGAGCCAAGCCTGGTGCGTTTACCGCCGCAGTGCGGCCAGGCAAGACAATGCTGGTAATTGCTGAATCTCCATCGAATCCGCAAATGGGTCTTGTTGATTTTGCAGAACTTGCGAGCATCAAAGGTCCATACACAGTTGTTGACTCAACACTTGCAACTCCACTTGGACAAAACCCGCTTACACACGGAGTGTCTCTTGTAGTTCATTCGGCGACTAAAGGAATCGCTGGCCACAATGACGCAACCCTTGGTGTGATTGCTGGCGAAAAGGATCTCATTGATGCAATCTGGTCGTATGCAGTGCTTCACGGTGCTACTGCTTCTCCGTACGACGCCGTTAATGGTTTGCGTGGCATTCGCACGCTCGGCGTTCGACTTGCCCACCAATGCAACACTGCATTGCAACTTGCAGAGGCACTGACTAAACAATCAGCAGTTACTGCAGTGCACTACCCCGGCTTGTCATCGCACCCACAACACGCACTTGCCTCAAAACAGATGCATCACTTTGGTTCGTTATTGAGCTTTGACATTGCAGGCGGAAAAGATGCAGCGCGCAAAGTGGTTGACGGATTGAAGTTGGTGCGACCAGCGGTTTCACTAGGTGGGCCTGAAACATTGATCTGCCATCCGGCGAGCAGCACCCATGTTGGCGTTGCTCCTGAAGATCAAGCAACGGCAGGCATCACTCAAGGATTGTTGCGCGTGTCAGTAGGACTCGAATCTGCAACAGATGTGATTGCGGACTTTCAACAAGTCCTTGCAAGTTTGTAACAGCGCCAAGCGCTGCGCGATTTATCGCTCTTCTTTGAAGATGACGTGCTTGCGTACGACTGGGTCGTACTTCTTCAACTCAAGACGCTCGCGTGAGTTCACCTTGTTCTTACGGGTGACGTACACATAGCCGGTGTCGGCAGTGCTACGAAGCTTGATGATTGGACGCTTGTCTTTACTTTTTGCAGCCATGACTACTTACTCAGACTTTCTGACCCGTTGCACGGATATCGGCGACAACGCGTTCGATGCCGCGCTTGTCGATGGTACGAAGGCCCTTTGCACTGATGTGCAAGGTGATCCAGCGCTTCTCTGAAGGCAACCAGAAACGCTTCTTCTGGGCATTGACCTTCCACCAGCGCTTGCTCTTAATGTTTGAGTGGGAAACTGAGTGGCCGGTTGAAGGGCGCTTCCCGAGGACGTCACAGCGATTTGGCATTGGACAAGTATAGACAGGGACTTAGCCCCGCTACACTGGCAAACCTATGAAGAAGGACACCCACCCGGAGTACAACTTTGTTGTCCTCGAAGACAGCTCAGCCAACTACCGCTTTTTGACCCGCAGCACCATGAAGGTGGATGCCACCAAGACCACGGTCTGGGAAGACGGCGAGACGTACCCAGTGGTGCAGCTTGAAATTTCCAATGCAAGCCACCCTTTCTTCACCGGTCAGATGAAGATCATCGACTCCGCAGGTCGCGTTGAGCGCTTCAACAAGCGTTACGGCACCCGCAAGAAGGCCGTTGCCAAGAAAGAGCCAGCCGCTAAAAAGTAGGCGCTCTTCGCTGACTACTTCAGCGAATCAATAATTGACTGAATTCCCGCAACTGTGGTTCGTGGATTCACGATGCACAACCGCAATACGGTTTCACCATTCCAACTGCTTGGAACCACGAACGCCAGTCCTCGTTCCAATATGCGATCGCTCCACTGTTGATACTGGTTTGCATTCCAGCCCACTCGCTTGAACACAATTACTGAAAGTTCTGGTTCTAGCACCAGTTCTACATGTTCTGAGTTACGAATGACCTCGGCTGCTTCTCGAGTTACCTGCAACGTTGCTTCCATGGCATCGCGATAGGCATCAGTGCCGTGCATGGCCAAACTGAACCACACTGGTAACCCACGCGCACGACGCGACAAGTGATGCGCAAGGTCTGCTGGGTTCATCGCTTCGTCTTTGCGATGATCGTTATCTTGCTGAAGAACATCAAGATATTCGGCGTGTTGCGTATGCGCTTGACGAGCAATTTCTGGATTGCGATACAGAAGTGCACATGAGTCATATGGGCCAAATAACCACTTATGAGGATCAACGATCAGACTGTCGCAATGTTCGATGCCGTTGAATAAATGCCTAACACTTGGAGCACAAAGCGCTGCTGCGCCATAAGCACCATCAACATGAAACCAAGTGTTTAGCCTGCGAGCCTGCTCGCCTATTCCCTGCAAGTCGTCAACCACACCAACATTGGTGGTTCCCGATGTTGCAACCACTGCACAGACTCGCGCTCGATCAACATCACTGAGAGAATCAATCAGCGCTTTCATAGCTTCGCCAGATGTGCGACCCCGCGCGTCTACGGGAACCTTCTTCACATCAGCGTCCATCACTTTTGCCGCTTGCGCAACAGAAGAGTGAGAGCCACCTGAAGCCACGATCAATGGTCGAGTTGCATCAAGTGCACCATTTGCTTTGTGTCGCCAATTCCAGCGGGCTGCGAGAAGCGCAGAAAGGTTTCCTGCTGTGCCTCCAGTGACAAATACTCCACCTGCAGATTCAGGAAGCCCAGCCAAGTCTGCAATCCATCGCAATGCTTGGTTCTCTGCATATACGGCACCAGCGCCTTCAAGCCACGAACCGGCATACACATTGGACACCGAAACCACAAGGTCGAACAACAGCGAACTTTCCGTTGGTGCACCAGGGACGAATGAGAGGAATAACGGATGATCAACACTGATGCACGATGGTGCCAATTCATCAATGAATTCCTGTAACACTTCTAAGCCATTACGACCTTCAGGCTTAATGGTTTGGCCAACGATGTTGTTGAGTTCGCTCAACGTGTACGGCTTATCTAATGGAGGCGGGTCCATCTTGGTGCGCTCCATTGCGTACTTCACGATTGCAATTGCAAGCTCAGCACTTTCTTCGTCGTAAAAGTGCATTGACTGGGGCTTGGAAATGTCGCTCACATCAACTCTTTTGTGCTGCGAGCACTGCTTGACGTGTTGGC
>JAFMJR010000080.1 GCA_017853385.1 Ilumatobacteraceae bacterium
GCCTTCTTAGTTGTGGCCTTCTTCTGCACTGCCTTCTTTGGTGCTGCTTTCTTTGCGGCCATAACTGGGAACACTAGCGAGTCACACCGATAGCCTGAGCGCTATGGCACAACTTGACATCAAACGTCGTTTGCCAACAGATGATGTAACCGAAGTAGACGAGCTGCTACAGGCGGTTGAGCGCGCTGACGGACAGCGACCGCTTTCAGACCATCTCTGGATTGATTTACGACAAGGTGGTCGACCTGGTTATGTGGGGTTGCTTGGTTGGCAGCCGGGGCACGATCACCTCATCGCCTATTGCCAAGTTTCTCGCGGTAATGATTCGTGGGCGCTCGATCTCGTTGTACACCCGCATCATCGCTATGAAATGGCAAGTATTGGGCCTCAGCTTCTTGCCGAAGCAATCAATGTCATTCGCGAAGCTGGTGGCGGACACGTGCATTGGTGGGTGTTTGAGCCAACTGAGATTCACGCATCGTTAGCACAATCGGTTGGACTTCATGCTGGTCGCAACATGCTGCAAATGCGCGTTCCACTTCCTCTCAAGGAAACTTCGACAATTGCCACCACACCTTTTCGCAGCGGTCTTGACGATGAGCAATGGCTTACGGTGAACAACGCAGCGTTTGCGGATCACCTTGAACAAGGTGGATGGACACAAGAGACTCTTGATTCGCGCAAGCAACAACCATGGTTTAACCCACATGGTTTCTTGTTACATCATGTTGACAGCAAACTTGCTGGGTTCTGCTGGACGAAAGTGCATTTAGAAACCAACCCAGTGCTTGGTGAAATTTACGTGATTGCGGTTCATCCAGAATTTGGAGGCAAAGGAATAGGCCGCGAGCTCACCATTGCCGGACTCAACTATTTGTCACGTGCAGGAATAAGCACGGGAATGCTGCACGTTGACGCCGAAAACACGCGTGCGGTCAAGATGTACCGATCTCTTGGCTTTACCGTCCATCATCAGCAATGTGCGTTTGTAGGAGATGTGAACTAGTTTTTCCAAGCATGACTTCAACTGCAGAACACGAATCCGCTCTTCCACGTTGGTCGGTTGCCGATGTGCACGAGTCATTTAACAGCCGCTCATTTAGCGATGCGATGGAGCGTGCCGGATCAAATGTTGCCCGCCTAGAAGCACTCTTTGAAACGCATAATATTCGCCAAGTTGAAAAGCGCAACCCCAATGCTCAAGATGGCACGGCTGCAGACGAGATCATTCAGGCGTTCAACAAAACTGTTGACGAACAAGACATTTTGATTTCATACATTTACGCCACGGTAAGCACTGACTCACGGCACGAACAAGCACAAGGTCTGCTGAGCGAAATGGAAGACTTAGATGCGCGAATTTCGCCGTTGCTTGCGCGACTTGCTGATTGGGTTGCCAGTCTCGATGTACAGGCGTTACAGGCAGTAAGTGTGGAAGCGCGTGAACATCTTGGGCCGCTACTACGTCTTCAGGATCGAGCAATTCATCAAATGAGCGAGGCAGAAGAGGGTTTGTACGCCGAACTTGGAACTACTGGTTCTTCAGCGTGGGGCCGTCTGCAAAGCGACCTCACCTCACAGTTGTCCATTGATGTTCACCTGCCAAGTGGAACAACATCAATGCCAATGGCTGCCGTTCGCGGACTTGCAACAGATGGCAATGTTGAAGTTCGCAAGGCTGCTTACGACGCAGAAATGCGTGCATGGCCTCAGGTGGCCGTTGCTTGCGCTGCAGCAATGAACAGCATTAAAGGCGAAGCAAACACGGTCAACAAACGACGCAATTGGAAATCACCACTTGATGCCTCGCTATATTCAAATTCGGTAAGCACTGCAACGTTTACCGCCATGCAGTCGGCAATCATTGCTTCGCTTCCCGATTTTCGACGCTGGATGCGCGTGAAGGCACAGCTTCATGGCGACACCAATGGGCTGTCGTGGTGGAACTTGTTTGCACCGCTTTCTATTTCTCCAGGTGCAATCTCGTGGGACGAAGGAATTTCTCTCGTTAAAGGTGCGTTTGCGAGCTACAGCGATCGTCTTGCCCACCTTGTTGATCGTTCGATTAACGAACAATGGCTGGATGCAGAACCGCGCGAAGGAAAGACTGGAGGCGCATTTTGCATGTCTTTTGTTGAAGACCGCTCATTGGTGTTGCTGAACTGGAGCGGAAGTGTGGACTCGGCGCAAACCACAGCGCATGAACTTGGGCATGCGTACCACAACACTCAACTCGCCCACCGCACTCCGTTGCAGAAGCGCCTCCCAATGGCGCTTGCTGAAACTGCAAGTATTTTCTGCGAAACATTGGTAGTTGAAGACGGACTATCGCGCATGCAGGGCGATGAACGCTTGGCGCTACTCGATGTCAATCTGATTGGCGCATCGCAGGTGGTCGTTGATATTCACAGTCGTTTCCTCTTTGAAACCGAGGTGTTTGCCCGCCGTCAGCGCCGCACGCTTGGCGTGAGCGAATTCAATGAGATTATGTTGCAGGCCCAAGCAGATGCGTACGGAGATGGCCTCGACCAGAGCACGCGTCACCCACACATGTGGGTGTTGAAACCTCACTATTACGGCAGTCATTTTTACAACTGGCCATACACCTATGGCTTGCTGTTTGGTTTGGGTCTATATGCCAAATACCAGTCAAATCCAGATCACTTCCGCGAAAACTATGACTCGGTGTTGTCACGCGCAGGCATGGACACCGCTGAAGAGTTGGGTCAGGCGTTTGGTATTGACGTCACAGATACTGCGTTTTGGACATCGAGTCTTGATGTTTTGCGCGCTCGTATGGTTGATTACGAGAAGTTGGCTCAAAAACACCTCTAACATGAATGCATGACCAGTCTTTACGACGCAACTCGTGAAGACATTGCAGGACTTCTTAAAGGTCAACCCGCGTTTCGATTGAAACAAGTGTGGGAAGGCTTGTACACGCAGTTTGCTGAGCCGGCAAACATCTTGACTCTTCCCGGCGCGGTGCGCGAACAACTTGTTCAAGGTTTTCCATCTGCATTACATCTCACCACTGCAAGCGTGAGCGACAAAGGCGACACGATCAAATTTCTGTGGTCACTTACCGATGGCGGGCACCCTATTGAAACCGTGCTCATGCATTACAAAGATCGAGCAACTGTGTGCGTTAGTACGCAAGCGGGATGCGCAATGGCATGTGGCTTCTGCGCAACAGGCCAAGCCGGGTTTACACGACATCTGACAGTTGGTGAGATAGTTGAACAGGTGGTGCATGCAGCACGCGAAAGCGCAAAGCGCAAGCAACGACTAGCCAACGTGGTGTTTATGGGTATGGGCGAACCTCTTGCCAACGAAGAGTCGGTGTGGGGTGCCGTTGAGCGCATTCATGGCGACATCGGACTCTCGGCTCGTCACCTCACCATTTCTACTGTTGGCATTGTTCCAGGTATTCGCAAACTTGCAACGCGTCCACTTCCTGTAAATCTTGCTGTGTCTTTGCATGCAGCGCGCGATGTGCTGCGAGATGAATTGGTACCCATTAATAAGCGCTACCCGATTAATGAACTGATGCAGGCTTGCCGTGATTATCTTGACACCAAGAACAGACGCATCAGTTTTGAATGGGCGATGATTGACGGAATTAACGACCAGCCACGCGATGCACGTGAGCTTGCTCAACTTTGCGGTCAGCTCACTCCCTCGGCGCACGTGAACCTCATTCCACTTAACCCCACACCGGGCTGGCCAACCAAGGGAACCAGCGCTGCCGGTGTACGTGCATTTGCTCAGCAACTTGAAGATTTAGGTGTCAACGTAACTGTTCGTCGCAATCGCGGAACCGATATTGATGCAGCCTGTGGTCAGCTTGCAGCCGGACAGCCGGTGAAACTTACGAACCGGCGAGGAATTGAATGAGCTTGGCTTTGCCAGTCTCAATTTGATCCGCAAGAACTCGCTCAACCACCCCACCATCAAACAGAGACCCGCCATAGTGCAGTTGCACATTAAGCAAACAGCTACTGCCTGATTCCGAGATATCGCAAGTCAACACCCACGGCGCGTGCTTCTTACCATCGAGTTCTTTACGCTCAAACACCACGTGAGTTGGTTGTTGGTCGATGGTGCGCACCATGCGCAGTCGCTTTGAGCGAGCGAATGGACCAATTTTTGCTCTTAACTCAACATCCCAAGCCTGCAAGTCAACATCTTTGTCTGCAGGATTTGCACTATGCACTAAATCCAACCACTGTGGAAAAGTTGCAAGGTCGCGCACGACAGCAAACAACTTGTCAGAAGATATTGCTGCATCAAGCGATGCTCGAACGTCAATAGACATTAAGGAATGTCGTTTTCATCAAATGGCTCGCGCTTCAAGCCATCTGCATTGGTGTCATCAAAATTAAAAGCTCGACTGAGCAGACGACCCTTGGGGCGCAACACTCCACCCAAATCGTCTGTGTGATCAAACTGCGGACTCCATGGAATCGCTTTCGTTTCTTCCAAATCCTCTTCGACCTTCTTGTCATTTTTCAATTCATCAAAGATGCTTGGTCGCGGCAATTTTGCTCGA
>JAFMJR010000081.1 GCA_017853385.1 Ilumatobacteraceae bacterium
GTCCATGTGCCGTCTTGGCGTTGCTTGATGTCGTTCACCATGGTGTTGGTGTACACCTCTGCGCCGCGGTTACGCGCACAAATTGCGTATGCGTGTGTAACGCCGTATGGGTCAACTGAACCCTCGTCTTCGTCGTACAACGCACCTACGAAATACTTCTCTTCAAGAAGTGGGTTGAGTTCTTTTGCTTCCTTCATGGACAGCATTTCCATCTTCATGCCCAAGTAGCGACCACGTGCCATTGCCATCTTCAACCAATCAAGACGCTCTGGGGTGTCGGCAAGTTGCAAACCGCCTGGAAGGTGAATGCCGCAGTTTTGACCCGACTCGGCTTCGATTTCCTTGTACAGATTTACCGTGTACTGCTGCAAGCGTGCAACGTTTGGGTCACCGTTCAGCGTGTGCATTCCACCTGCTGCGTGCCATGTTGAACCAGCGGTGAGTTCTTTGCGCTCAACAAGAACAACATCGCTCCAACCAGCCTTTGTGAGGTGGTAGAGCACTGAAGCTCCAACAACTCCACCGCCAACTACTACTACGCGTGCTGATGATTTCATGTTTGGTTTCCTTCCGTATTAAACGTAAATCGTTAAATTAAAAATCGGTTGCCACGCCGCCTTCGGCGACACGACGCTTGGTGAATTCTGCGAGTTCTTCTTTGATGGCGTCATCAATTGCTGGCGCTGTGTATTCATCCAAATACGCCTGTGCAAGTTGCTTGGCCTTTTGGTCAGCTGTCGGCTTGCCGGCTTCTTCCCATGTTTCAAAGTTGCGCCAATCCGAAAGCAGCGGCTTGTAAAACGCATCACGGAATCGATCTTGCGTGTGCTGCGTGCCAAAGAAGTGTCCTGCAGGGCCAACTTCTTGAATTGCTTCAAAGGCAAGAGTTGCCTCATCTACAACGATTGGTTCTAGATAATCGGCCACCATTGCCAGTAAGTCGGCGTCAAGCACAAACTTTTCTAGCGAAGCGTGAAGCCCGCCTTCCATCCAGCCTGCACCATGCATCAAGAAGTTCACTCCACCTTGAATCGCGCCCCACAGTGAGAACACGCTTTCATAAGCGGCTTGTGCGTCAAGAGCGTTTGCTGCACAAACGTTGCTTGAACGGTAGGGCACTTTGTAGCGGCGAGCGAGTTGACCGCCTGCCATTGCAGTGCGCATGTACTCAGGTGTTCCAAACGCTGGTGCACCAGACTGCATGTCTACGTTTGAGGTGAAACCGCCGTACATCACTGGTGCGCCTGGGCGAACAAGTTGTGTAAACACCATTCCTGCAAGTGCCTCGGCGTTTTGTAGTGACAACGCACCAGCAAGAGTGATCGGAGCCATTGCGCCAGCAAGAGTGAACGGCGTGATCACGATGACTTGATTGCGAGCTGAGTATTCCATGATGCCCTGAAGCATTGGAATGTCGAGGCGCAAAGGTGACGAAGAGTTAATGATGGTAAATACCGACGGTTCTTTGTCGAGAGTTGCGTCATCAACACCGCGAGCAATTCGTGACATCTCAAGAACATCTTGATTGCGCTGGCGACCAAGGCTGTAACAGTGAATTGGCTTGTCGGTGTAGGTGAGCATGTCGTAGGTGCACTCAAGGTGACGAATCGACGTGTGCAGATCTACAGGTTCAACGGGGTAGCCAGCGGTGAAGTGAACGATATTGAAACTCTGGGTGAGCTTCAGCAAGTCTTGAAAGTTCTTGCGGTTACCTGCATGGCGTGTGCCATCGAGTTCCATGAAGTTTGGTGGGCTAGCTACCGAACCAAAGGCAATCCAGTCGGCACCAATGTTGAGCGTGTGCTCTGGATTGCGTGCATGCAATTTGAATTCGCTTGGACACGTTTTGATCGTCTCTTCAACAAATGCAGGATCAAAGCGAACGCGATTGTCGGTAATTTTTGCGCCACCGGACTTTGCAATCAGGTCGCGTGCTTCAGGAAGCAAAAAGTCGATGCCGATGTCGGACAACACTCGTAGTGATGCGCGATGAATGGCTTCTAACTCGTCGTCACTTACGACTTTGGTCGGCTCGTAGCGCATTCGCGGTTGGCGAAATGCCTTTTGTTCTGGAAGGCGTGAGCGCGGGCCAGCTGCTTGGCGTTCGCGGCCGCGACGACGCGGACCACCTGTCTCAATCTCAGTCACGATTCCCCTTTAGGTGTTTTGCGACCTGTTTTTACAGGCCACACAAGGAGGAAACACTACTGCCACGACCCGATTTCTGCCATATTGCGTATGGCATTTAGGAAATTGTGAAAGAGATTTACCCGCGTCGGCGGCGAATCTCTTCAGAGATGGCTGGCACGATCTTGTGCAAGTCACCAATTACCGCATAGCCAGCCTTGGTCACAATGTTGGCTTCCTTGTCGGTATTGATGGCAAGGATATTTTTCGAAGCCATGGCGCCAACCCAGTGCTGAATAGCGCCCGAGATACCGCAGGCAATGTAGATATCTGGGGCAATTCGTGTTCCCGTTTGGCCAACCTGGTCGGTGTGATTGCGCCAGCCGTTGTTGGTTACTGCACGTGAACAACCCACGACACCGCCGAGCAATCCTGCAAGTTCTTCTAGCGGAGCAAACGCTTCTGCTGAACCCACGCCTCGGCCACCGCTCACCACCACTGGTGCAGTGGCAAGAGTTACACCAGCAACGCGCTCAACTCGGTCTTGTACAAACGAATGCATTACCGAACTATCAAGGTTCACGTTGTGAACAGTGTTACTTGCAGATGTCGGTGCTTCAACGGCATCAACCGTATGGTTGGCAAGAGTGACGAGCTTGATAGTTGCATCTACTTCAGCTTGTTCGAGCAGTGAGCCACCCCAACGTGCGCGAACAACACGCAGCGGCTGTGTTCCATTGAAAGAAGAATCAAACTCAGTGCAATTCATGGAAGCTGGAAGATCAAGACGTGCTGCCACCTGTGCAATCACTTCATGACCACGTTCGGTTCCGGTTCCGATAACTACTTGTGGAGAAGTTGCGCGAACTACTTGTGCAACTGCTTCGCCCCATGCTTCAGGACCAAAGTCGGTAAGAGCATCGTGATGTGCTTGATGCACAACTGTTGCTCCGTATTGCCCAGCTACTGAAGCAAGAGCATCAGCATTTGATCCAACGGTTACTGCTTCAAGTGAGGTGCCCATTTGTGCAGCAAGATTGCGGGCTGCTGTGAGTACTCCAAGTGAAGCGGTTGCAATAGTGCCGCGGTCATGTTCGATTACTGCAAGAACGCTCATTTGAACACTCCTAATTCTTCGAGCAAGTCAACAACTGCAGACGCTGCTTCTGGTCCGGTACCCAAAATTTGCGTGTTGCTCACGCGCTCTGGTGGGCGTTGAAGTTGAATCATCTTTAATCCGCCAACACTTCCAGTGGACTCAGTGCGAGTGACGTCAACTTTCTTAGACGCCAGACGACCTTTCATCGTTGGATAGCGAGGAAGATTGATTCCTTCCTTAACGCCAACTGCTGATGGCAGCGGCAACATGTAGATCTCTTGACCTGCATCGCTTTCTCTGCGTACCTTGGCAACACTGCCTTCGATGTCAAGACCTTTTGCGCCATTGACCATTGGTCGACCAAGTTTGAGAGCCACGCGAATTCCAACTTGGTATCCGCATGAGTCTGCTGACTCATTGCCAAACAACACCAAGTCGTATTTGCCATTTGCGTTTTCAAGATCAGTAATCACTGAAGCAATTGCTTGAGCAGTGCGCTGCGGGTCCCAGTCCGATTCGGTAATGGGAACAAGCACGGCTTTTGCAGCGCCAACGCTTACAGCTGTGCGCAATTGCTCTTCGGCTTCTGCTGGCCCGAGAGTAAGCACGGTGACTTCGCCACCGTGCTTCTCTACAAGTTGCACTGCTTGTTCAACAGCGCACTCTTCGTGCGGACTAACAGTAAAACCAAGAAACGCGGTGTCTACTGCCTGGCCGTCATCGGTGATGTTGATTCGTGCGCCAGGTGCAGGCACGCGCTTCACGCAAACGAGAATGTTCATGACGAGTTACTTAGCTCTTCATGCGAGCGTCGGTTGGGTCGAACAGCGGTTGGCTGCCAACTCGTGCGACTTTCACAGGGAACAATTCGTTCATGTACATCACGCGCAGTTCATTGCCTTCAACAGCATGTTCTGGTGTGAGGTAGGCGAGAAGCAGGTACTTGCCAAGCGATGGTCCCATGCCTGCAGTGGTCACGCGTGAAACGCGGCCCTTGGCATCGACAATGCGCTCACCGTTCTTGGTGAGGATTGGCTCGTTGCCACCGGTTGGGTAGCGCTTGATTCCTGACTTCGACGTGTGATCAAGAATTTCCAGCGTGCACATGATTGCTGCTGGTTTCTCTTCACGCGCCTTCAAGTACGCAGCCTTACCAATGAAGTCTGCCGACTTCACCTTTGGACGTGCCAAGCCTGCTTCAACTGGTGTGTATTCGCTTTCGAGTTCTGCACCCA
>JAFMJR010000005.1 GCA_017853385.1 Ilumatobacteraceae bacterium
AGGTGTCTATTGCCAAAATTGGTGGCGAAACAGTGTGGTCAACCACTTCTCAAACCGCACAACCCCCTCTTCGCGCGTTAACTGAGCCAACCACCATGCGTATTTCGCTTGACCATGTACCGTTACTTGAAGGCACCTATTACATCTCTGTTTCGTGCACTGACTCAACAGGAACCACCGAGTACGACCATTGCCAAAATTGGGTTCGATTTGACGTACACCAAGAACATCTCTTTGAAGATGGTCTGGTTTCTATTCCATCAAAATGGAATATTCAGCAACGGTAATTACAGTTCTTCAGCCACTCGACGGGAAAGTCGAGTAAAAATCGCCCAACCGGCGATAAAGACGGCAACCGAAATCACCACCACATAGAGCATTTCACCCCACTGCGGTGCTGCACCTCCGTACAACATATGTCGAAATGTGAGAATGAACACTGCCATTGGATTCCACGTCATGATGAAATCAATTACTGCAGGAAGTTTGCCCTCTAAACGATCCGGTGTATAGATAATTGGTGTTGCAAAAAACATCACCTGGATCAAAATGCTCCATAGGTACCGGAGATCGCGGAAAAATACCGCTGCAGCAGAAAGCGCGAGTGCAAAACCTGATGCGTACACCGCCAGACAAAGCATCAGCAAAATTGCAACTGGCAGCCACGGAATAATTGGGCTTCCCGCGATGATTAGTGCGACCGCCAACAGCGACATTTCAATGGACCATTGCACAAAGCAAAAAATGACTTGAGAGATCACGAGTGTTTCTCTGGCAAATGCCACTTTTCTTACAAGTGATGCATTGCTTAACAACGAATTCATTCCAAGGTTTGTTACTTGTGAGAAAAATCCCCATGGCAGAATTCCGCACAACAGATACAGCGCATACACATTCAGGCCTGATGGCTCACCAATCGGCGCAGTTGCGCCAAACACCACGCCAAATACAAACGAGTAAATCAGCATGCTTGACAGTGGATTCAGTAGCGACCAAGCCCACCCCAAAAAGGAACGTCGATACTTCGAGCGCAACTCGCGCAGTGTGAGATTCCACAGCAAGTTGCGGGATTCAAGGAGTTCGGTTACGGCTTGCACAGTGATGAAAACCTTACCAATCCTTCATTGTGGGCGAGGGGGGACTTGAACCCCCACGTCCTTGCGAACACTGGCACCTGAAGCCAGCGCGTCTGCCATTTCGCCACTCGCCCGAATGGATGTTTCACCTTACCAACGCAGTATCTGCACACCAACAGGTGCAAATATGCACGCGTGTAGTATTTATTTAATGTCTCACGCACACGATGCTCATGACGAACATGATCCACTCGCTGACTTGCGTGACGCTTCACGTGATCGTCTGCTCACCGAAATTGGCATGCTACGCAAGCAAAACGGCGCTGCAGAACTCGCAGCTGCAAAACGCGAAGTATTGGCCTCTCGGGATGCCGTGTATGGAATGAGTGCCGAATTGGGCGAATTGCGTGCTCAACTCAAAACTGATGTGAAAAATGCTCGACAGGCAATGATGCAAGCACCTACCTGGCGTGTTGGAGCATTTGTGCTTCGACCACTAAATCTCGCAAAACGATTGCTGCGCAAAAAGTAAATGCCGCGCTTTAGCATCGTTACTCCTGTTTACAACCCACCAGCAAAAGCGCTGAAGGCGTGTATCAAGTCAGTGCGTAAACAAAACTTTGATGATTGGGAATGGTGCATCGTTGATGACTGTTCAACACAACCTCATGTGCGACGAATCTTAAGCCGGTTTGCCGCAAAAGATGCACGTATTCGAGTGATGCATCGATCTCAAAATGGTGGCATTGTTGCGGCGTCGCAAGATGGCCTTGACATGGCTATTGGTGAATTTGTTGCACTGCTTGACCACGACGACGTGATTGCAAAGCATGCACTTTGGCGTGTTAACGAAGAGTTGCGTTCCGACGAAACAATTGATTATCTCTACACAGACGAAGACAAAATTGATGCACAGGGTCGACACTACGACGTATTTCGAAAACCAGAATTCGACCCAATTCGGTTGCGCGGACAAAACTACTGCTGTCACTTTTCTGTATTTCGAAACTCGCTTCTCGACGAAATTGGCGGATTTCGCGAGGGTTTTGACGGCTCACAGGACTATGACTTGATTTTGCGTGCAACAGAACGCGCTCGAAAAGTTGCTCACATTCCTCGAATTTTGTATCACTGGCGCGTGGTTCCAGGCTCTGCCGCAGGAGATGTACACGCAAAACCATACGCGTATGATGCTGGGAAAAAAGCCGTTGAGAGCCATTTTGCACGACAAGGCATTTCGGCGACTGTTGCAAAATTAAATCCGGGCAGTTATCAACATCGCTTCAATTCCACACAGCTTTCGGTAAAACCTCTTGTCAGTATTGTCATTCCCACTCGCGGCGACACTTCGCGCATCTGGGGTGCAGCAACCTGCATGGTGGAGAACACCGTCAACACAATTTTGAAGAAAACCACATATCCATCGTTTGAAATTGTGGTTGTGCGCGATGTGAATACTGATGGAACCATGGTGCACCCATTTAATGTGCCGAATGCAAAAAATGTTTCTTGTATTGACTTCTATGAGGATTTCAATATTGCCGCTAAATGGAATGTTGGCGTTCTCGCCTCCCGTGGTGAAATTGTTGTAGTCCTTGACGACGACACCCAAATTGCATCACCAGATTGGCTTGAACAACTTGTTGGACAATTTCAATTTCGCAACGTTGGTGCAGTTGGGCCACTACTGCAATTAGAAGATGGCCGCCTGTACAGCGCCGGTGTGAGCTTGCGACCAAAGCCCCGTCATGTGTCCCGTGGAGAGTCCTCGAATCACATCGGATGGATGGGTATACACAGTGTTGCTCGAACCGTTACTGCCGTGGGTGGATCATGCATGGCGTTTCGACGCAGTGCTTTTGATGAAGTTGGTGGATTCTCTGAGAATTATCAATACATGTATGCAGACATTGACTTCTGTTTAAAACTTAACTCCATCAATTTGGCAACGGTGTGGACACCGGAGGCCAAGGTGTATCACTTTGATGCTCGAACCCGCGGCGCAAGTACTGCTGATGGCGACCAAACACAGTTTGAGAAACGTTGGGGCAGATTGAGTGGTCAAGATGCTTACACCCGAGGAAACGCCTAGAATATAAGCGTGTTTGCGATCGCCCGTCGGCGCGGAATTCGACCTATCACCATTGGCCGCCAACTTGTTGCCACCATGGACGACATTGCCCTCAGCAACAATGGTGAAGTTCCTTCTACTTACAAAGTATGTGTTAGCCCAAGCAATCTTGAGTTACTCAGCCCGACCCTAAAACCACTTGCTCACGAACTTCGTCAGGCTGTTACTCACCACGCCAACAACGAAGGGTATTTGCTTTCGGGTGAACCGGTTATCAGTTTTGAACATGATGAAAACCTTGGTCAACACGACTGCATCGTGACTCCATCAGCAATTTCATCTGTTCCGATGGAACAAACAGAAATAGCACCAGTTCAACAAGACACCCATACTTTGGTTTTGCAGGACGGCGCTCGCCATGAACTCTCCAATACGCGCTACACCATCGGCCGCCAAACCACATGCGACATCGTGATTTCCGATAACAATGTCAGCCGAGTACATGCAGAATTGCGTTTTAGTAACAACACATGGTCGATTGAAGACCGAGGAAGCACCAACGGAACACGCATCAACGGGAATCTGATTGTCGAACCAACGCAACTCACCCCTGGTGATGCAATTGGTTTTGGTTCAGTGACGATTCATTTCGAGTGATTTCTCCACAGAAATCAGGAATCACACAATGATTCAACTCAAACACGGTGTAGCAACCGACACCGGCAATGTTCGCCCGCAAAACGAAGATTCGTATCTTGCTTCTTCCCCGCTGTTTGCTGTTGCCGATGGAATGGGCGGGCACAATGCTGGTGAGGTTGCATCCGCTCTTGCAACTAGCTTGCTTCACAAACACTCTGTCGGCAATACGCTTTCCACCGACTGGTTGGTTGACACGATCACCACCATTAATCGCACTATTCACGAGTCGGCAGCAGAATCAATTGAGCGAAGAGGGATGGGCACGACAATCTGTGCACTTTCGCTTGTTGAGCCAAATAACAACAACGGGGCACCTCAAGTTGCACTTGCAAACGTTGGCGACTCTCGCATTTATTTGAGCCGCGCTGGCAATTTTCGCCAACTGAGCGTTGACCACTCATATGTACAAGAGCTCGTCACGCAAGGTTTGATTTCGGAAGAAGAAGCTCGAGTTCACCCGCGACGGAACATCGTTACTCGCGCTCTCGGCATTGATGATCGAGTAGCCGTAGATACCTGGATGGTTCCTGTTTTCCCCGGCGATCGATTTATCTTGTGTAGTGATGGTTTAGTTGATGAAGTTCCTACTGCAGACATCGCAGAACTTGCTAGCCAACAAGACAATCCGCAAGTCATTGCTGACGCTCTTGTCAATCTGGCAAAACGAAACGGTGGGCGTGACAACATCACGGTTGTTGTAGTTGACGCATACGGTGATGCCACTACAGAGCAAGAGCCAGTAACCGCAGATCAACCGCCGGCTAAGCGTGCGTTGAATCCGTGGCTGATAAGTGCCGTCGTTGGTTTTGTGTTAGCAGTTTCATTGTTTTTTGTTGGAAAAAACGCACGTTCTGGATACTTCTTAGATTTTGAAAACTCGTCACCCTCTGCTTCGGTATGTATTCAGCGAGGCTCCAGTAATCAGGTGTTGTGGTTTTCTCCCACACGCGAGACGTGCTCTGACCTGAGTAAGAACCAACTTCCCAAGATTTATCAACAGCGGGTCAATGAACATCTTCGTTTTACTTCCGTAATTGATGCACAGCGCTTCATTGCAGCTGTGAAAAGAGCTTTGGTGCTCAATGACTAATAGCAATATTCCTCTTGTCAATGATCGCTACCGCGTAGAGCGCAGCATTGGTCGCGGAGGCATGGCCGAAGTGTTTCTCGCTCACGACTTGTTACTCGACCGACCAGTCGCGTTGAAAGTGTTGTTTCCCGAATATGCAATTGACCCAACATTTGTTGAGCGGTTTCGCCGAGAGGCTCAGTCTGCTGCTGCACTCACCCATCCCAACATTGTCGCCGTTTACGACTGGGGCAAAGTAAATGCCACGTACTTCATTGCCATGGAGTACGTGGAGGGCAAAACGCTTGCCACAATCTTGAAAGAGCGCGGACGCCTTTCGCCAATACATACCTGCGACGTGATCGCAGAAGTTGCTTCGGCATTGAGTTTCGCTCACGAAAATGGAGTGGTCCACCGCGACATCAAACCAGGCAACATTTTGATAGGAACAAGCGGACAAGTAAAAGTTGCAGATTTCGGAATCGCCCGCGCGTTAGGAACCGGAGTCGATGAAGCACTCACAGAGATTGGTTCGGTCATGGGTACGGCAACCTATTTGTCACCCGAGCAAGCTCAGGGCGCTCAACCTGATCCGCGGAGCGACATTTATTCACTTGGCGTCATGATGTACGAGTTGGTGGCAGGTAAAGCCCCATTTGTTGGTGAATCCGCAGTTGCGATTGCTTATCAACATGTTCACAACATTCCGACACCGCTTCGAGACTTGGTTGCCGATTTACCGCGTGGCTTTGAATCTGTTGTTGCAAAATGCATGGCAAAAAATGCTGCGCGGCGCTATGAAAATGCCACGCTTGTTCGAGAAGATATTCGCCGCATTATTGATGGAACAGAGACGCTTGCTCTCAATGAAGCGCGTGGAGTTGCCAAAGAAATCGCGCTGTCTGACACAGCAGAAATTCCTGTTGTGGTATTGCCGCCGTATGAAGAAGTGTCCACGGAGTTCACTTCTGTTGACCCCAAAAAGCCAGCAATGGTTATTGGTGGCACCGTCATTGCATTGGTTCTACTCGCAGTCATCATTTTTGTTTTCCGAACGGTTGGAGGAAGCAGTAACACACTGCCTTCCGTTGTCAACCTTTCGATAGATGCAGCACAAGAGCAACTTGCGGCATTGGGCCTTACGGTGGTGCCAAACGAGCTTCCACAAGACGGAGTGGCTCCCGGCGTGGTGTATGACCAGAGCCCTGCAGCAGGGTCGTCCTTTGAAATAGGTGATGCAATCACCTTGACCTATACCCCTCGAGCTGGAAGCGTGATGGTTCCTCCAATTCAGGGATTGTTGTATGACGCAGCCGTTGCGCAAGCAACTGCAGTTGGGCTCACTATCGAAATAACCGAGGAGCGCGTTGACCCCACGACACCGATTGGCCAAATCATTTCACAAGATCCTGCTGCGACGGTTTTGCTTCCTGCAGGAAGCCCAATTCGTGTGGTTGTCTCAAAGGGTGGTCCGTCAGTTGCTATTCCAAATGTTGAAGGTCAGGCAACAGACGCCGCACAACAAGTGCTTATCGGTGCGCCATTCTTATTCAACGTGACGCTTGCCGAAGAGCAAAGCACTTCGGTTACCAAAGGGCGAGTGATTCGCACTGAACCCCCAATTGGCACATCGGTTGCATCTGGTAGCAGTGTGACCGTGGTGATTTCTGGTGGTGGAAATCAATCAACTGTTCCCGATGTAACTGGTCAATCTGAGGCAGATGCAAAGACCTTGCTGAACAATGCAGGCTTGGTCTGGGAAGTGCGTTATCAAAACGTTCCTGCCGGCGACGAAAATGATGGCAACGTTATTTCGCAAAGTTTGCAACCCGACACACAAGTGAACCCTGGTTCAAAAGTGATGTTGATCGTAGGACGAGCGTTATCTAACTAGCGAACTGCTGCAGCAACGCGCTGCGTAAAGTTGCGAATCATGTCATGACCAGAAGTAGTGAGAATACTCTCTGGATGAAACTGCACTCCCTCAACATCGAGGGCGCGATGACGAACTCCCATAATCATTCCTGATTCTGTTTGTGCAGTCACAGACAACACGTCGGGAAGAGTTTCGCGTTCAATGATGAGCGAGTGATAGCGCGTTGCTGGCATCGGATTTGGCAGATTCGCAAACACGCCTTCGTTGAAGTGATGAATTGGCGATGTTTTGCCGTGCAATAACTCTGGTGCACGCACCACATTTCCGCCGTACACCTGACCAATTGCTTGGTGACCAAGACACACACCAAAAACCGGAATTCGACCTGCAAATTCTTCAATTGCTTCGCACAAAATTCCTGCGTCTTCTGGTCGCCCCGGCCCGGGTGATAACAACACTCCATCAGGCTGTAATGCTGCGGCGTCACGCACTGACATTTCATTGTTCCGAATGACCACGGGTTCTGCACCGAGCTCACCAATGTATTGCACAAGGTTGTAGACAAAACTGTCAAAGTTGTCGATTACCAGAATGCGCGTCACGACTTAAGCCTGCCAGAACAATGCCTCGGGTGAAACCTCATTTTTGATCTACACTGAAAGTCTCATGGCGCCAAACAAACGACGAACCGGCGGACGCACCACTCCAAAAGGAACGCAGTCCAATCATCGCTTACACGAGACGCACCGTCTCGATCACGCGGACCCCAAGTCGATGCATGGCAACAATATTGCCGAGGCTTCTTCGCGCTACACCCCGCCGATTGCACGCGAAGTACGCGTGAGCCCAACTTGGGTGCCAGTGCTGATGTTTGTATTACTGGGCCTTGGAGCACTGGTGATTTTGTTTTATTACCTAGGACTCGTACCTGGCGGTCGCAGTAACTGGTATCTCTTTAGTGGACTTGCCTGTGTGCTTGGCGGCTTGTTTACTGCCACTAAATATCACTAGTTGCTACTCAATCGGAGCAACAAACTCCATATCTTCTAAACAGTGCCGCGGTGGTGGCGGATCTTGATCCGGAGCCATCACCATTCGCAACTCCACTCCGCACACACCACAGCGATATCGCACGTTGATCCTGCGCATTTCACCAGGAGGTGGAGGTGGAGGTAGTGGTGATGTCATGCTGCGCAACATGCCAATACCCGTGCGCCAAATCACCATCAGCATGACCACACCAATGAGGAACCAAACTACGGTTCCAAACATTGCTTCAGCCTGACTTACAAGCGTTCGATGATGGTGGCATTGGCCATGCCGCCACCTTCGCACATGGTCTGAAGTCCATAGCGACCACCAGTGCGCTCAAGCTCGTTTAGCAATGTGGTCATCAGACGTGCACCCGATGCACCAAGTGGGTGTCCGAGCGCAATCGCTCCGCCGTTCACGTTCACTTTGCTCATGTCTGGGTGCAACTCTTTTTCCCATGCCAACACAACGGATGCAAATGCTTCGTTGATTTCTACGAGGTCAATGTCGTCCATAGTGAGTCCGGCGCGCTCCAACACTTTCTTGGTTGCTGGAATTGGTGCAGTCAACATGTAACGCGGATCTTCTGCCGCCATTGCAAACTGCACAAAACGAGCGCGTGGCTTCAATCCAAGTTGCTTTGCCTTTTCCTCACTCATAATCAACAGCGCAGCCGAGCCGTCTGTGATTTGCGACGAGTTTCCAGCAGTTACTCGACCACCTTCTTCAACTGGACGAAATGATGGCTTCAATTTTCCAAGTGATTCCATGGTGGTTTCACGAAGACCCTCATCTGTGGTCATCATGTTTCCTTCTGCATCAAGCACCGGAATAATTTCGTTTTGAAAGCGTCCTTCACGAGTTGCTCGCGCAGCGTATTCCTGTGAGCGCACACCAAATGCATCAAGTTCGTCGCGGCTGATGTTCCACTTTTCTGCGATCATCTCTGCAGAAATTCCTTGACCAACAAGTCCACCTGCTGCTTCATAACGAGCCTGTACTCGTGGACCAAATGGGAATCCAAAATTTCGATCAGCAACCGATGCTCCCATTGGTACGCGTGACATCACTTCAACTCCGTTAGCAACAACAATGTCGTAAGCGCCTGCGATAACACCTTGTGCTGCAAAGTGTGCGGCTTGCTGGCTTGAGCCACATTGACGATCGATTGTGGTTCCTGGAACTGTGTCTGGCCACCCTGCTGCAAGAACCGCATTGCGGGCAACATTGAGGCTCTGCTCGCCGACTTGCATTACACAACCCATCACCACGTCATCAATCAGTGCTGGATCAAGATCGTTGCGCTGCACCAACTGTTGCATGATCTCCGAAGCGAGGTCTACGGGGTGCCAATTCTTCAACTTGCCATTACGGCGGCCAAGTGGGCTGCGAATTGCATCAACAATTACTGCGGTAGTCATGACGTGGAGTCTCCTTGTGTAGGTACTCACAGCGTAATGGTGGAGACGATGGGACTCGAACCCACGACCCTCTGCTTGCAAAGCAGATGCTCTAGCCAACTGAGCTACGTCCCCGTACGGCGGTCACTAAGGGTAGCGGTTGAAATGGCCAACACTCCAAACGGGAACGGCTAAATCACGGGCTTCGCCAAATAGGCGCAGGTAGCCTTCGTTACATGGTCGGCGAACTCATTTATGCATTCCGGGTCATGCGCCTGCCACTCCTGGATACAGGCGGCGCCCCCATCGGCAAAATCGATGACATTGTGGTGGTTTCTGGCCGTGCCACCGAGGCTCCCCGAGTACTTGGGTTTGTCGCAACCAGCCAGCGTCGCTCCATTTTTGTGAGCGCCAGCCGCATTGCTTCGCTCGACAACTCGGGTGCCCGACTGAAGTCGTGGGACGTTGACCTCAATCCATTTCGAGCTCGCGATGGAGAGCGTCTTCTTGGGCGAGAAATTTTGGATCAAAAAGTTGGTGATGAAACCGTTAGCGATGTTGCCCTCGCTTTTCACTCTGGCCGCAACCCAGGTTGGCACATCACGAAAGTTCGACTTGCAAAACGCAGTTTGTTGAACCCGCGCCCAAGCTACCGACTCGTTGATTGGGAGCACATCGCTCACATGTTTGCGCCAAAGACTGCAATGGCAGCAGAAGCTGCTCGCTTGCGCGACATGCACCCGAGTGACGTTGCAGCAGTAATTCGTGCACTGCCTCTTGAACAGCGTCGATTGGTTGCCGCTGCGATGGACGACGAGCGGTTGGCCGACGTTCTTGAAGAATTGCCAGAAGACGAACAGTTGCGACTTATTGAAGGTCTCGACATGGAACGTCTGACCAACGTGTTTGAAGAGATGGAGTTTGACGACCTCGCAGACTTGCTCGCACAAATGCCTGGTGAACAACGCAGTCGTGTACTTGAAGCCATGGACGATGACGACGCTGAGACCATGCGTCAGTTGCTTTCGTATGCCGAAGGCACTGCAGGATCATTGATGACGCCAGACATCATTGTGATGTCACCAGACGCAACGGTGGCCGATGCACTTGCTCGAATTCGTGAGCCAGAAATTTTGGTGTCTATCGCCGCGCAAGTGTTTGTGGCTCACGCACCGCACTATCCGCCAACTGGAACATATTTGGGTGTGGTGCACTTTCAACGCCTGCTCCGTGAGTCTCCGCAACTCACACTTGGTCAATGCGTAGAAATGGAAGCAACGATTAGCCCAACAATGACTGAGCGTGAAGTTGCCGAACGCCTTGCTTCTTACAACCTCTTGGCTGTTGCTGTGTGTGACTCCAACAATCGACTTCTTGGCGCAATCACAGTTGACGACGTGCTTGACCGTACGTTGCCAGCGAACTGGCGCCGCCGACCAATCGCTGGAGCTACATCATGAAGCGCAGCGATCTCGCACG
Organism: Ilumatobacteraceae bacterium; assembly: GCA_017853385.1. Taxonomy (GTDB): domain Bacteria; phylum Actinomycetota; class Acidimicrobiia; order Acidimicrobiales; family Ilumatobacteraceae; genus UBA3006. The sequence goes on from JAFMJR010000005.1 coordinate 10,703, forward strand.
TCCACGCAAGCGTCGTCCAGTTCTTGGACTTCACTATGAGCCAGATGCATTCGGTCAATTCAGTGAAACGATTGCACGAAATTTAGGTTCTGCTCGATTCCTCATCGTGCAAACCATTGCCGTAGTGATTTGGGTGTCTCTCAACGTTGCTTTTCTTGCCTTGCAGTGGGACCCATACCCATTCATTTTGTTGAACCTGATGTTTTCTGTGCAGGCCGCATATGCGGCTCCATTAATTTTGCTTGCACAAAACAGGCAGGAAATGCGTGATCGGCGACAGGCTGAAACCGATCGCGCTATGGCTGCCGCAACTCAGGCAAACGCAGAGTTCCTAGCTCGTGAATTGGCAAGTGTTCGTTTTGCGTTATCAAACGTGGTGACTGTGGACGAATTACGCGACCAACTTGAGTCGCTTATTCGTGCACTAGACGAATCGCGTCAACCACCGCAGCAGTAAACACATCCGGTAATTGCCACATCACCAAATGATCTCCCTGTACGGGAATTACGGTTGCGTTTGTGGCGCTTGCCAGTGCGTGTTGTTTGTGTGGCGACACCAATGAGTCTCGTTCGGTAACAATGCAGGCCGTGCGCACTCCAAGTGATCCTGCCCAAGGTCGTGCATCGTGCTTCGACAGCGCCCGACCCGCTTGATTCATTGTCCAGGAATCGTTACGCCGTATTTCAGACACCAGCCAGGGACGAAGTTGTGCAACTGGGCTGGAATAGGGAATGCTGCGCTTCACCACTCGGTCGATGATCCGTGGCGTTGACAACATTCGAAATAATGGCGAAATAACACGGCCAATTCTCCACCTTGCGCGTTCGTTGCGTGTTGCTCTCCACTCCAATGCAGTTGCACATAGCACAAGTGCATTCACACGATTTGGGTGTCTCTTATTCATCAGCATGGCGATTGGTCCGCCCATCGAATACCCCACCGCCGTTACTTTGCTTACTCCAAGGCGGTCTAGGACAGCGATCGCGTCATCGGCGCAGTCTTCAAGAGTAAATCGATCACTTGTTCGCAACCCACGCCCATGACCACGGTGATCTAGTGCAATGACCGAGTAGCGCTGGGCAAGTTCTTGATAAGCGGGAAAGAAATTGATGTCTGCGTTTCCTGTCCATCCATGCAACAGCACCACAGTTGGCGCTTGTGTGTTGTCATGTTGCGAATAGCGAACAAAGAATTCGCCACGATTTGGCACCGAGACAATGAGCCCCTCTGGCATCCAGGGCAACTCAGGTGTCACAACTTCTTGCGTCTTCATGAACATTTTGCACAACGACCGATGAGGTCAAGTCTGTGGTGATCGAGTGAAAAACCCTCACGCTTTGCAAGCCTCAGCAATGCAGCATCAAGGTCGTGTTCGAGGGCATCTGGCACGACGACATCGCGAACATCTCCACACACCGAACACACCAGGTGGTGATGATGTCCGGTGAGACGTTCGGCCAACTCATAAAGTCCGCCGTCTTGAGACGACATCACACGCGTTACTACACCAGCCTCTTGAAGCACGGTGAGGTTGCGATAAAGCGAACTTTGAGGCAACTCCTTCAGAACATTTAATAAGTCTGCGATTCCGACGGGTTGTGCATATTTTGCAATTGCGGAAACTATTTCTTTACGACTTTGCGTATAACGCTGTCCACATTTACCCATCAGTTCACTTGCATGCGCATGAATTTCGTGATGAGTGGAGTGTTGATGAGTCGCCACGGCAAAAAATCTATCGGTGTTACGCGCCAACAAATTGGTGAAGGCGAACACCAGATGCCAGCACCATATTCAATAGTTCGGTATTTGGTAGACCTTCCTCACCTAAAACACGCGCTCCTCGAACTTCAATCATGTTCGTAACAACAGCATGAGCGCTCACTGCGCTCACTACGCCGGCTAGCTGAGCAATGCGTTCTGCAATTCCTGCAATTTCAACTATTCGTGAACCTGCTCGATTACCGCGAACTTCAATTCGCACCGCTCCCATTCCGCCTTCAGCATGAGGCGGTGCAAGCATTGGCAAGCGCGCAGTAAAACGATCGCGTCGAGTTGCCGAAACTCGAGCGGTGATTCGTTCAAGTTCTGGCATCGCCTTTTTCAGCAGTACTGGGTCGGGAAGTTCTGCTCGGTAGCAGTCATATGCACCAACTGGTTCAGGAAACCAACACAGTTCGCGCCCGCTGCCTGAAGGCCTGCGCAACCACTCATTGTCATGCCACCCAATTGACTGACCCGATAGAGCATGGTGGTGTTGACGGGCACAATCTGGTCCACCTGTGCCATGAAGTGCCACATGTGCTTCATCAATGGTGTCAAAGCGCGACGTCATTGAGCGCAACAGCAGTCCGGTAACCCCAGGGCTAGACGCTGCACCAACAATAACGATTGCGTTGTGTTCTTTTGCCTTTACATCTAACGCAACCAAGTTCATGCAGTCTGAAACACTGTCCGAAAGCGAAACGATGGATATACCGCGTTGAATCAGTTGTTGAGCAAAAGGTGCGTGAGGTTCGCCATATGCCAAAACAACAACTGCACATTCAAAAAGTTCTTCTTTAGACACCGCAACAACACGACTACCAGACGATGAATGCAAAGATGCCAGACGTTGAGCACGAGCCAAAATGGAATCGCACACCAAAATATTTTCGTGACCAAGTGTTCGAAGATGTTCAACAACTCGACCGCCGGTGACTCCAGCACCAAGCACACCAATTTTTGTGGACAACATGTCAGTTATTGCTTTGCAGAAGATGGATCAGCAGACTCGCCGTCTAGAGGAGGCATTGGCCGCCAACCCCCACGTGTTGATGAAGGTTCGGAGCGCCCCTTGAGTCGCAAGATCGCACCAGCCGCCCCCGCGATGCCCAGCACCATCAGTACACGTCGGATGAAATTCATTGGCAACCCTTCGGTGTGGGGTGTGTTGTGGGGCTAACAAGAATCGAACTTGTGACCTCATCCTTATCAGGGATGCGCTCTAACCAACTGAGCTATAGCCCCGAATTGCCTTCGGGGCGTTTTAGCCTACTGCCGCTTTCCGTCACCCTCAACCGTGGTGACGAGGACTTCTTCTTCCAATACTGATACGCGTATGCCGCCTACCAAGTCGGTGATCAGATTGAACATGGTTGCGCCAAGCACCCACACGATGGTCAGCAACACAACGGCGAGAAGTCCGAGAAGGATCTCATTCAAGAGAAGTTGCCAGCCATGAAATTGGAATGACTCCCAGCCAAACGACATCAGAAATCGCTCGATGTTGTCGATGGTCCCAGTTGCAGAGGCCACGCTCCACAACAAAATTGAGGCAATAATCACTGTGAAATACACAACGAGATGAAAAGCAAGACCAACTTTGAACGCCGACCATGGGTCTATCTCTCGAATAACTCGCGTTACTCGTCGAACTCGTGGCGCTCGTGTTTGGTTGCTACTCACTCTTCCAGTGTAGGCAATGTTGTCAACCAAGTATCGGCTGCTTTTGCCCAACGCTGTACGCCGGAAACATCACTACACACCACGATGTTTTCCTCTTCAGTGCTGTAACCACACAACATCGAGCGGTTCAGTTGTGCGCTGAGTTCGGCTTGTGGTTTACCGCCGTAAATCGCGCTCAATGCACTGACGTTGCTGGAGATTTGTGCGCGTTCTGAATTGATCATAAACCGCCCAAGGAACATCAACGCCGATTGCAATGCAATGGTGACGGCAAGTGTGAGTGCAACAAATAACGTTGCACTCCCTTGCTCAGATGCGCGAGTGGTGTTTATGCTTCGTCGTGAGAGAGAACAAGTGCTGCGGAAGCCACTACTTGTCCGTCATCCATGCTCATGATGCGCACGCCTGTTGCCGCGCGACCCTGACTGGAAATTTCCTTCACTGGGGTGCGAATTGTTGTTCCACCCGAAGCCACCACCACCACATCATCATCAATGCCCGCCATAAAGGCAGCCACTACATGGCCCTTCTTGCCGGTGAGCTTGATTCCGATCATGCCCATTCCGCCACGACCTTTTCGAGCAAAGTTGCTGACTTGAGTGCGCTTTCCGTATCCAGATTCGGTGATGATGAGAATTGCTGAGTCGTCCTTGGCAACATCACATGACACCACTTCGTCCGATGCGCGCAACTTCATTCCACGAACACCTGCGGCCGAGCGACCCATGGGTCGAACACCCTTTTCAGAGAAACGAATGGTTTGGCCATCACGTGTCACCATGAATACATCGTCATTACCCGAGGTTTCAATGACTCGAACAAGTTCGTCCTTTGGACGCAACTTGAGAGCAATGAGACCGTCGCGTCGACTTGAGTCGTACTCGTTAAATGGAGTCTTCTTCACCTGTCCTTCTTTGGTTGCAAAGAACAAGAAGCGTTCGCCTGGGAACTCGCGAGTGTCAATGATTGCTTGAATGGTTTCGCCTTGATTCAAAGGAAGCAAGTTGACAATTGGAATTCCTTTTGCGGTTCGTTCGCGTTCTGGAATATCAAGTGCGCGCAGTCGATATACGCGACCGCGGTTTGAAAAGAACAACAGATATGAGTGCGAAGTAGTGAAGATGACATTGCTCACGATGTCATCGGACTTCATTTTTGCTCCGCTCACACCACGGCCACCGCGACCCTGCGTACGGAAAGAATCTGCTGATACCGCTTTGATGTATTGAGCCTGGGTCATCACCACAACAAGTTCTTTGTTGTCAACTAAGTCTTCAACACTCATCTCACCAACATCTGCTGAAATCTTGCAAACACGCGGTGTTGCGAATGCTTCGCGAACAACGCTGAGTTCTTTTGAAATCACTGCACGAAGTTTGGTATCCGAGTTGAGAATTGCTTCCAATTCTTTGATTCGGGCAAGTACATCTTTTTGCTCCGTTTCAAGATCAATGCGCGACAGCCTGGTGAGTTGACGCAATTGCATATCCAAAATGTCAATTGCTTGGCGCTCAGAAAAGTTGTACTTCTTACCCATCAGCGCTGCTTTTGCAGATGCTGCATCTTCACTAGCGCGAATGAGTTTGATGATTTCGTCAATGACATTGAGTGCCTTGAGGCGGCCTTCGAGAATGTGATTGCGGTCGGTGGCTTTTTGTAAACGGAACTTTGAGCGACGTGTCGTCACTTCGATCTGGTGATCGACATATCCAACCAGTGCATCGCGGAGATTCAGTGTGCGCGGAACACCGTGCACCAGCGCCACCATGTTGACCGGGAAACTGGTTTGTAGTTGTGTGAGTTTGAACAGGTTGTTCATCACCACGTTCGAGTTCGCGTCTCGCTTCAGGGTGATAATGAGGTTTGTTTGTCCACCAGAAGAGTTGTCGTTTACGTCGGCAATGCCTTCAAGTTCACCACCGTCAACCAATTCCTGAATTCGCGCCGCAATCGCTGAACAGCTTGCTTGATATGGAAGTTCGGTGACCACAATGAGCATCTGTCCGCGCTTGCCTTCTTCAATGCTGACTTTTGCACGCATCTTGATGCTGCCGCGACCCGTTTGATACGCATCTTTAATTCCGTCGCGACCAAGAATGAGACCACCAGTTGGAAAGTCTGGCCCCTTGACAAACTTCATGAGGTCACTTACGGAAGCATCTGGATTATCAATCAGGTGCAACGTTGCATCAACTACTTCGCCAAGGTTGTGAGGCGGAATGCTTGTTGCCATACCCACAGCAATTCCCTGACTTCCGTTCACCAAAAGGTTTGGAAAACGTGCCGGCAACACAATTGGTTCTTCAGCGGTGCCGTCATAGGTTGCAATGAGATCAACAGTGTCTTCGTCAATATCAGCAAGCAACTGCATGGCTAATGGGTGTAGACGTGATTCGGTGTAGCGGCTCGCTGCGGGACCAAAGTCTGGAGATCCGTAGTTGCCGTGGAAATCGATGAGTGGATGTCGCAACGAAAATGGTTGCGCCATTCGAACGAGAGCGTCATAAATAGCGCCATCGCCGTGTGGGTGATAACGCGCCATGGTGTCACCAGTAACGCGAGCACACTTCACAAATGGTCGGTCAGGACGGAAGCCCTGTTGGTCCATGTCCCAAATGATGCGACGGTGTACGGGCTTCAATCCGTCGCGAACGTCTGGCAATGCACGCGACATGATGACCGACATGGCGTAATCAAGAAACGACCGTTCCATTTCGTCTTGCAACTGCACTGGTTGTACAGAGTCGGGGTTAACAAATAGGTCGTCTTGTTTTGCAGGTGGCTTTCGCGGCGGAGCTCCGGCAGCGGTTTCTGCTGCTTTTGATTTATCGCTGCGCGGTGCAACTTTCTTCGCTGCTGCCTTTTTTGCTGGTTTTTTACTAGCCATTACACAAGTCCTTTACGCTTCGGTACTCGTTAGAAGTCGAGGTTGCGCACGTCACGCGCATTGGTCTGAATAAATTTCTTTCGGCTCTCCACATCGTCGCCCATGAGCACGCTCATGATGTCTTCTGCCAACGCAGCCTCGTCAACTGTTACTTGCAACAGTGTTCGCGAGTCGGCCGACATGGTGGTGCTACGCAATTCCTGCCAGTCCATTTCGCCAAGACCCTTGAGTCGTTGAAATTCTTTTTTATGATTTGGATGCTCAGCAAGAAACTTTTCTTTTGCAGCATCATCTTTGAGATAAATCTTTTCTTTACCGATTTCCGTAGAGAACAACGGTGGCTGCGCAATATAGATGTAACCGTTTTCCACCATTGGTCTCATTTGTCTGTAGAAGAACGTCAACAGCAACGTACGAATGTGGCTGCCGTCAACGTCGGCGTCTGCCAAAATCACCACTTTGTGATAGCGGGCTTTTGTTACATCAAACTCTTCATTGCCGATTCCACCACCAATAGCTGTAATTAGCGTTTGAATTTCGGTGTTTTTCAGCATCTTGTCAAGACGCGCACGTTCAACATTGAGAATTTTTCCGCGAATTGGCAAGATGGCCTGTGTTCGTGGATCGCGTGCATCTACCGCGGTACCGCCAGCTGAGTCACCTTCAACAATGAACAATTCGGTTTCGCTTGCATCTGTGCTTGTGCAGTCTTTCAATTTGTCGGGCATACCAGCACCTGCAAGCGCAGTTTTGCGTCGAACCGCATTGCGTGCGTTCTTTGCAGCAAGGCGTGCTTGTGCAGCTGCCACTGCCTTTTTCACAATTCGATTGGCCTCGGTTGGATTTTCTTGCATCCACTCTTCAAGGCGTGCGTTTGTTTCTTTTTGTACAAACGAACGAATTGAAACGTTGCCGAGCTTTGCTTTTGTTTGACCTTCAAACTGAGGCTCGCGAAGTTTCACCGCAACAATTGCAGTAATGCCTTCACGGATATCTTCGCCAAGCAAGTTGTCATCTTTTTCTTTCAACGCATTCGTTGCTCGAGCGTATTTATTGACCACCGAAGTTAGAGCGGTCTTAAACCCTTCAACATGCATTCCACCTTCAACCGTGGAAATACCGTTTGCGTATCCGTAAATTCCTTCGTAATAACCGGTGTTCCACTGCAGCGCAATGTCAACAGTTTGCTCGTCGTCGTTGCCTTCGTAATGGGCAACTTTGGTAAACAGCGCTTCGCGAGAAGCGTTTAAATGCTTCACAAAATCGACAATTCCACCTTTGTATTGATAGGTGATTGACTGTTTTTTGTCTGCGCGTTCATCAACAAAAACCACTTCGAGGTCTTTGTTCAAAAAAGCCATCGTTTGCAATCGCTCGGTTACTGTGCGTGCAACAAACTCAACACCTTCAGACGCAAAAATTGTTGGATCTGGCCAAAACGAAATGGTTGTTCCTGTTGTTGACTTGTTTGGCGACGCACCAACTTTGGTGAGTTTGCCTTTTGGTTTTCCGCCGTCAACAAATTCTTGTGTGAAGCGTTCACCTCCACGATCGACAACTGCAACCAACCTCTTTGACAGAGCGTTGACTACTGAAACACCTACACCGTGCAGTCCGCCAGAAACTTTGTACCCTTCGCCACCAAATTTTCCACCTGCGTGCAACACAGTAAGCACAACTTCAAGTGCGCTTTTTCCTTTGTGTTGACCTGATGTATATGGATCAACTGGAATACCGCGACCGTTATCGCTTACTGCGCAACCTCCGTCGGCAAGCAAAGTAACCGTAATTTTGTTGCAATATCCGGCCATTGCTTCGTCAACAGAGTTGTCCACAATTTCCCAAATGAGATGGTGCAAGCCGGTGAGTCCTGTGGACCCGATGTACATACCTGGTCGTTTACGAACAGGATCAAGACCTTCAAGAACTTGAATGTCTTTTGCGCCATATGACGCCGAGCCAGCAGTTGCTGATTTTTGAGCTTTGGTGGTTGCCATTACTTACCTTTTTGAAAAGCGCCGAAATTGCGGCGAGACACACGGTTGAGCAACATAAATAACACGTCTAAGTGTACCAATTACTTGCTACGCGAATTGCGCTTTACGCGCACATCAATACCAACAATGTTGCTCGATGTTGTTGTTGACAACGTTGTGAGTAACTGTGGCTCAAGAAATCTCATCTGTGTTGCCCACGCAGCATCACTCACTTCAACAACCAGTCGTGAGTTTTCAAGTTTGATTGGTGTGACGTGTTGCGCCACGTGATCACCAACCAAAGTCACCCAATCAGTGAAGACACTGTTTACAACTGAAATTGGTTCTGAGCCCAAACGAGACAACAGTGCATTAAGTTCAGTTGACAACCGACCCAGGTTTGCCATGCTGGCATCGATTTGACGATCTTCGTCCAGCGAGTGGTCAGATGGGTTATCGGGTTGAGTCATGAGTTCGTGGTGTCCTTGGTTGCGTTGTCGTCAACTACCGTGCCTTGTGCAATACGCACAATACGGTCGGGGTGAGCGGTTTCTGGCAGGTAGCCGGCCGTAGTAATGAGTACCTGACCCTCCGGAAAGTGACGAAGCAGGGCTGCAGCCCGATCTGGGTCAAGTTCCGACAGGACGTCATCCAAAATCAGCACCGGCGGTGAGCCGTAGGTTTCAGTCACCATCCGATGCACTGCCAAACGCATGGCGAGCGCAAGGGTGCGTTGTTCTCCTTGAGAGGCATGGGTTCTGGCTGGCAATCCATTGATCAACAGATCGATATCGTCCCGATGCGGGCCAACAGTGCTTGTGCCTCTTCTTATGTCATCCAATCGGCTGGCAACAAGTTCACTGGCGAGACCAATTTTTCTCCACTCGGGTTCATACACCAAACCAATAGGGGTCGCTTTCTCAGCTAACTCCTCATAGGCCTTTGACACACGAGGTGAAATGTGTGAAACCAGCCTTGCCCGTTCATCACCCAAAGTTGTACCCAGTTCCGCCAACTTCGCATCCCAAACGTCAAGCGTGGTGGCAACTTCGCTAGTTAGTCGGCCGCCGGATTGCTTTAACAACGAGTTTCTTTGTTTCAACACTTTTTCTATTTCAGAACACAAGACATCGAGTTTTGGTTGCAGGGCTACTAGTGCGTCGTCGACAAAATCTCGACGAACGCTTGGTGAGGCTTTAACCAACTCCAGGTCTTCTGGTGAAAACACTGTTGTCCGTAATACCCCCAACAAGTCACGTGAACGCGCCAACCTCTGCTTGTTCACCAACGACCGATTTCGGCCCGTACGCACCAGTTCGGTTTCGATCAACACTTCGCGGCCGTCTGGGTGTAGCACTGTCGCGCGCAACACAGCAGAGTCAGAACCTGTTCGGATTAGCGCTTCGTTTGGCACCCCGCGAAAACTCTTTAGTGTTGCGAGGTATCCAAGAGCTTCAACAAGGTTTGTCTTCCCTTGACCATTGTTACCAATAACCGCAGTGACGCCTCGGGTGAGTTCAATGGTTGTCGCTTGGTAGTTGCGAAAGTTAGTGAGTTCAAGATGTTGAATGATCACGCTGTCGCTCGAAACCTCTGCGTTACACGTTGAGTCGTTGTGGCATCACCAAGTAGAGGTAGTCCTCTGCTCCAACGCCGCGCAACACTGCTGGTCGTTGTGGGTCGGTGGTCTCAATAGTGATTTCGTCGCCGGTTACTGCTTCGATTCCCGCGGCCAGATAGTCGGAGTTAAAACCCACAGTCATTTCTGTTCCCACAAACGCGCAGTCAATTTCCTCTTCGGAGTTACCAATGTCTTGTGTGATTACCGACAGTTTCAATGAAGAAGCAGTCATCTCCAAACGCACCGGTGTGGTTTCGCGGGCAAAAATTCGGCAGCGTCGAACTGCTTCCAACAACGCTTCGCGCGAAACTGTAAGCGTATTTGGGTACGACGGTTGAATAAGTTGGCGATAGTTAGGGAACTCAACTTGCAACAAGTTGGTGGAAAGCGTTGCATTTCCTACGGTAAATGTTGCGCGATCATCAGCAAGACACAGCGTTACTTCGTCGCCTTGATTCAACAAACGTTGAAGTTCACCAAGTGCTCGGCTTGGAATCACCACTTTTTGTCCGTGTCCAAGCACGTTGGTTCCAGGTAGGTCACGAACTGCGAGTCGATATGAGTCTGTTGCAACCAAACGAAGGCCTTCTGGTTCAGCCGACATCAAAACACCAGTGAGGGGAAGCCTTTGCATGTCGGAGCTTGCTGCGCGAACAACTTGTCGGAGAGCTTCAGCCAAAAGTGGAGCTGAAAGTGTTACGGGTGGGGCGCTGGCAAGAGGAATGTTTGGAAAATCACTTGTTGCAAATGTTGCAACGGTGGTTTGTGCACGGCCGGACGAAATATGAACTTCTTCGCCAGCAGATTCAAAAGTGACTTTTCCGTCGGCTCCAGCACGAACGATGTCGCTCAGTAGTTTTGCGCTGGCAACAACTACACCATCAGCTTGGCCACCAACCGGTAATACAAACTGAACAGATAAGTCATTGTCTGTGCAAGACAAGGTCAACTGATCTCCAAGCACTTCGACCTTCACACCAGAAAGTGCAGGCATAGCGTTGTTGCGAGTTGATGCAACTCGTGCTGCAGCACCCAAAGCTTCCGCTAAAACTTCGCGCTCGACTCGAAATTTCATCACCATGCTCCTTGGACAATGTTGTTCATTGTTATTTGTGGATGTTTATATAAAGAATTAATAACGGTAATAAGGCTTGTGAATTGTGGATGAACTACACCAAACCCATATGACGGTTGAGTTCGTCCCACACAACCCTGTGAGCGAACAACCACATCTTGCACTTGTGTAGTTCGTGCAGCAGTGAATAACACGGTGTTATCCACTGGTTGTTGCGTTGTTGCCCACATAGTTGTCCCCATGATGCTTATGACGTCTTAAATTTTTGCACGAGTTCGGTGACTTGCTCGTACACCTGTTTACGTTCGCTCATCATGCGTTGCGTTTTATCAACTGCGTGGATGACTGTGGTGTGGTCTCGACCACCAAACAAGCGAGCGATCGCCGGGTAGCTCAAGTCGGTAAGTTCCCGGAAGACATACATGGCAGTTTGTCGAGCTTGCACGAGCGGCCGCTGACGGCTTTTGCCGCGAAGCGCCTCCACTTCGAACCCAAGGTGCTCTGCAATTTCAACGAGCAACTGTTCATCGGTGCGCGGTTTTACCGCTGTACGAGTGAGCAAGTCGGTGAGGAGTTGCTGAGCAAGTGGAACATCAACCTGGGTTTTGTTCAGACTGGAGTAAGCGGCGACCCGGATGAGTGCACCTTCAAGCTCTCGGATATTGGTGGTGACATTGCTGGCGATGAACTCCAACACCTCACGAGACACCGAGGTGCGTTCACGTTCTGCTTTGTTGCGCAAAATTGCCAAGCGGGTTTCCATGTCTGGCGGCTGAATGTCGGTAATCAAGCCCCAACGGAAGCGCCCACGCAGACGGTCTTCCAGGGTGGGAATGGCGTCCGGCATGCGATCTGACGAGATCACAATCTGTTTATTTGCTCCGTGAAGTGAGTTGAAGGTGTGGAAGAACTCTTCCTGCAAACCCTCTTTGCCTTCCATGAACTGAATGTCATCGATGAGCAGAACATCAACTTCGCGGTAACGACGCTTAAAGGCCGCAATGGTGTTGCTACGAATTCCGTCGACGTATTCGTTGAGGAAGGTTTCGGTGGAAACGTATCGAACTTCGTAGTGGGCGTAGTTTTGGTGCACGTAGTAGCCAATTGCATGGAGCAAATGGGTTTTGCCAAGGCCAGCCGAACCATAAATAAACAACGGGTTGTAGGAGCGACCCGGTGTTTCAGCCACCCGTTGTGCAGCAGCAAGGGCAAATTGGTTAGAGGTGCCTTTTACGAAGGTTTCAAAGGTGTATCGCGGGTTAAGGCCAACAGCCGTGCCTTTGCCCGTGCGGCTTTTCAGCGTGGTGGTTTCGGGGGCTTGGTGCAGAGAAGTGTTGAGTTCGGCGGGAAGCTGATCAGGGGTGTTGTTTGTTGACAACGCTTCGTTCACATCAGCAGCGGTATTGGTTTGGACATCAATCAGCAGTTGGCGTTCACTGGCACCCACTTCATCCAAGGCATCACGTACAAGTGACATATAGCGAGTCAAAATTCGCTCACGGACGTAGGTGTTTGGCACCTGAAGTCGAAGGCTCATCTTGTCGTCGGCGATTGCAACAGCATCGTTGAATGTGGAGAACCACACTGCTTCTGAAACTTGAGCACGCAGTACCTGGGCAGTTGCACGCCACACGTCATCGTGGTTCACGGTGTCGCGAGTGTCGACTTGTATCTCGTTTTCCATAGTTCCTCTGTACTGATATGTGTGCTTCACTTGTGATGAAACCCAATGTTTTTATGCATTCCCGATCAACGGAACCCGTGTCATCTGCCATCCACAGCACTATCCACAGGGTGTGGACACCCCTGCCGACACGAGGCAGGGGAAGCGAAGGTAGCAGGTTTTCCACAGGCAAAAAAAACCGAGATTTCCCTGTAGAGTTCTTGCCGTTGTAGTCCCATCGTTCAGCCCAATAGGTTGTTCGTCCAGAGTTGTCGAGACCACCTCGGCACCGAACCGAGGAGGCGTGCGTGAAACGCACTTTCCAACCAAATAACCGTCGCCGCGCCAAGAAGCACGGCTTTCGCCATCGTATGAAGACCCGTGCGGGACGAGCAATTTTGAAGTCCCGTCGCGCTAAGGGCCGTCACAAGCTTTCGGCTTGATCGGCCGGATACGCCAACGGGAGGTATTCTCCCGACTTTCTCAAGAGGGAACATATGTTCGCTCGAATGGATTGTGGTGTCTGATGTTGACTGACTCTTCTTTGCCAGCAGCCCATGTGGGCTATGCCATTGGCCGAAACGTTGGGGGTGCAGTGCTGCGCAACCGAATTCGCCGGCAATTGAGGTCGTTACTCGAGGCTCGCTCTCAGCAACTGCCTGCAGGTTGGTATTTGGTTGGTGCACAACCCCGTGTTGGATCCATGACCTGGGCCGACCTTGGCGCAGCAGTAGATCAACTCGTGGCAAAGGTTGTTGCGGTATGACCAGCCTCACCCATCAACCAATACTCACTCACAGTGATGTCACCAGCACAAAAATTCAGCTGTTGATGTTGCGATCCATTCGTTGGTATCAATCGCTTCGACCAGGGCATCCATCACCATGCCGATTCTTTCCTTCGTGTTCCGAATATGGATACGAAGCTATTGAGACGTTTGGGGCAACAAGGGGCGGGCTGTTAACGCTGCGCCGACTCCTGCGTTGTCGCCCCTTTGGCCCATCGGGGTTTGACCCGGTTCCGGTCCCCTCAGAATCCACGTCAATTTCGCCTACCGTCTGTTGCACCCACGACAAGAAAGATCGTTAATTCATCATGTTTGAACTTGCCGCTCGCCTCATTGCAGCCTTCTATGCCTGGACCCACAACTACGCCATCGCCATTGGATTAGTTGCTGTGGTGGTGATGTTGTTGATCACGCCGCTCACCATGAAGAGCACGAAAGGCATGTTGGAGATGCAGCGCCTTCAACCAGAAATGCGTCGCCTTCAATCTGAGTTCAAAGGTGATCGACAAAAACTCAATGAAGCGATGATGAAGCTGTATCAGGAACACAAAGTCAACCCAATGGCTTCATGTTTGCCAATCGCTGCACAGATGCCGGTCTTTATCATCATGTTCCGCGCATTGCATGGTTTGATTTCAGAAGACGCACAAGGCAAGTTTTTGCCAAAGTATCTCAACGAAGCGTCCGAGTTGTATCAGTCACTTGTTGGCAAAACAAAGATGGTGTCGTTTGGAATTGACCTTGCATTGAAACCAGTCGATGCGGTGAAAGAAAATTTTGCAACCGGCTTGATCTACGTCTTCTTGGTTGGAGCGCTTGCAGCGTTGTATTTCGCGCAACAAAAAATGGTTGCCTCGCGCACAGTAAGCCCAACGATGTCTGCATCGCAAGCAAAACTGATGCAATATCTGCCCGTTTTGTTTGCTGTTTTTCAACTGTTTCTACCAACTGGTTTGATCGTGTATTACATGGTGCAAGCGATCATTCGAATTGGTCAACAGGGTTACATCACTAAACGTTTTTACGGCAATGACTCATCGTTGGGTCGACAAGCACAAGAAGCAAGTGCGCGTGCCCGCGAAATGACGAAGAACGACAAAGATTCAGCAAAGCCAAAAAAGGAAACCGTTAACCCCAACACGCCGTTTGTGAGCAAGCGCGTCACTCCCCCAAAGGGTGGAACTTCCTCGGCCAAGCAATCCACTCCTCCGGGTAAAAACCGAAGCAGCGCGATTCCGCGCAAACCAAAAAAATCGTAAGACATCACACGTAAGGACATTGTTATGGAATGGGTAGAAACCACCGCAGAGACCATTGAGTTGGCAAAAAATTTGGCCCTAGATCAGTTGGGTGTTGCAGAAGACGACGCCGAGTTCGAAGTTATTGAAGAGCCAAAGCAAGGATTGTTCGGACGCACACGCGGAGAAGCTCGTGTTCGTGCTCGCGTTCGTCCAAACAGCGTGCGCAACAAAAACGACCGTCGTGAGAAGTCGGCCAAACGAGGTCCGCGTAAAGATGGTGACACTAAAGGTGGCCGCCGTGAGAAGTCGACAACATCGCGTCCAAAGCGTGAGCCGGCTCCGCGGGCTCCTCGCCCAGATATGCCACCAGTCGACCCAGCCACTGTAAGTGCTGCAGCGACCACATTTCTAGAAGGCATGCTGACAGCGGCGGGCCTTACCGGTTCAGTCACTGTTCAACAGTCTGGCGAAGACATTGACATCAATGTCAATGGCACCGACGTCTCAGTATTTGTTGGGGCTAAGGGCGCCACATTGATGGCCGTTCAGGATCTCACCCGCGTGGTAAGCCAACGCCGACTTGGAGACCATGACACGCACCTGCGAGTTGATATTGCCAGCTACCGCGAAAAGCGCCGTGAAGCTCTCAGCCGATTTGCCGTCAAGGTGGCAAACGACGTATTGGCTAGCGGTCAGCCACGAGTACTTGAGCCAATGAACTCAGCAGATCGCAAGATCGTGCATGACACATTGGTCGATGTTGCCGGAATTGCAACTCGCTCACAAGGCCAAGACCCACATCGCCGTGTGGTAGTTGCCCTTGCTGACGAACAATCTGAAGAGGCATAACTAGACTGCCCGCGTGGCAGTTGTTCCCCCTGAAGAACACGAAGGGCTGATTCGAGTTCTTACCGAAGCGCAACGTATTGGTGCGCTCGGAACCCAGCCAATCGTTGACATTATTGCTCATGCACGGTCGTTCGCCGACGCCCTTCCACCCACCACCACTTCATGTGTTGATCTTGGCAGTGGGGCGGGAGTACCCGGTCTGGTCATTGCGATTGCTCGCCCCAATATTCACATCACCTTGGTGGATCGACGATCGAAACGTACCGACACACTGCAGCGAGCCGTACGGTCATTGAATCTCGAAAATCAGGTGAACGTGGTCTGTGCCGACATCGAGCGATTTGCACAGCAACCCGAAACCAAACAGTCCTTTGATGCTGCTTGTGCCAGAGGGTTTGGCCCTCCCGAATTCACGCTCAAATGGTCGGCGAGACTCGTAAAGGCAGGGGGAGTAATTGTGGTGTCCGAACCCCCGCTCGGCTCCCCTGATCGCTGGAAAGACATCGACCTTCATTCTCTCGGTGTGTCTGCCCCAACTCGGCTGGGTCCCGTTGCAATGTTCCACGTGGAACATTTGTAATCCACCCGAAACCGATAACCGCAATGTTCCACGTGGAACATCTTGGGGCGACATCCCCCCAACTCGCCCAATTACGCGGTATTCTTGCCTGACCATGAACGAGCCAGGTACTCACCACACTGGTCCTTACCCCACCCCACGGATCATTGCCATGGCAAACCAAAAAGGCGGGGTTGGTAAGACCACCACCACCATCAACCTCGGCGCCTGCCTTGCAGAGCAAGGGTACCGAGTGCTGTTAATTGACCTTGATCCTCAAGGAAATGCGTCGACAGGACTAGGTCTCAACACTCGCGACATGGAAACCAGCGTGTATGACGTGCTTTTACACGAGACTCCGCTTGAAGACTGTTTGGCGCCTACCGCGGTGAAGAATTTGTTTGTTGCCCCATCCAACCTGGATCTCGCAGGGGCAGAAATCGAGCTGGTTCCGGCGATGGGTCGCGAAACCAGGCTAAAAAAGGCGATTGACGCGATCATTGACCAGTTTGACTATGTCCTTATCGACTGCCCCCCATCCCTCGGCCTCCTCACAGTGAATGGACTTACCGCAGCCAAAGAAGTGATCGTGCCAATCCAGTGCCAGTACTACGCACTTGAAGGCTTGGGTCAATTACTTCGAAACGTTGATCTAGTGAGCAAAAATCTGAACCCTGGACTTGGAGTGAGCCGAATCATCTGCACCATGTTTGACACCAGAACAAAGCTGTCTGGTGATGTGGTAAGTGAAGTTCGCGAACACTTTGGGGACAAAGTGTGTCAGGCGGTAATTCCACACAATGTTCGTTTGGCCGAAGCCCCGTCTCATGGCAAGCCAATCACCACATTTGACCCCAATTCAACAGGGGCAAAGGCATATCGAGCAGTTGCATTGGAGGTGAGTGGTGGCGCGCAAGTCGGGACTAGGTAGAGGATTAGACGCACTTATTCCAACAGGATCAGTGGTGGCTCCTCCGCGAGATGGCGGTGGTTCAGGTACAGGACTTCAGGAAATTTCGGTTGCTGCAATTGATCCGAACCCCAACCAGCCACGCAGTCACTTCGACGAAGATGCACTGGCAGAACTCTCGGCCTCAATAAAAGCCATTGGTCTGCTCCAACCTGTTTTGGTTCGTCCGTCAGCAACCCCAGACCGCTTTGAACTGATAGCAGGCGAACGACGTTGGCGTGCATCAAAACGTGCGGGCCTGTCAACCATCCCTGCGATTGTTCGTGTTACCGACGATGTTTCATCTGTTGAGCAGGCATTGGTGGAAAACCTTCACCGCCAAGACCTCACTCCACTAGAAGAGGCCGCCGCCTATCAACAGTTATTGGAAGATTTCTCCATGACCCATGAGCAGGTTGCAACCAAAGTTGGTAAGAGTCGCTCAGCAATCACCAACTCGTTGCGTTTATTGTCACTTCCACCAACAATTCAGCAGTTTCTTGCCGATGGCAGGCTCTCTGCTGGACACGCAAAGGCGTTATTGGGTACACCAGATCGTGCACTTCAAGAGTCACTTGCTCGCATTGCTGTTGATCAAGCACTCACTGTTCGGGGTGTTGAAGAAGCCGTTCGAAACGCCATGAACCCTGGTGCACCAACACCAATCACCCCAGCGAAACCAGGTGCAACCGGCACCCGATCTACTACACCATCTATTGGCAAGGGCTCTACAGTAAAAGAACCCGGCCTTCATGAGCTTGAAGATTTGCTGTCAGAACACCTTGCCACTCCTGTCACCGTGACGTTGTCCGGGAAGCATGGAAAAATGGTGGTCGAGTTTGCCGACCTTGAAGACCTGGAGCGAATTTACCGCTTAATGACCGAAGGTCCAGATAGCGACGAATAATCACCCATCATTCTTGGGTTGAGGTTGACCGTCAAGACCAACTTGAGGTTGCGCACAGTATGTGAATAAACCTGTGGATAACTATCCGATTGGTCGTTCACACCACTGAATTATGGCGTCAGACAGTGGACCAGCGAGTCCGACTGCTGCAGTGTGGTCAAGATCGGGTCCAACAGAGCACATGACGGCCGGCATTCGTGTTTCACGGAGAACAGGCAACTGCATTCCGCGTGTTTCGAGTGGTGCGAGTCCACTGGAACGACGAACAAAGTCCTCGCACAGTTCGGCCGCGAGTTTCCCTCCGGCGGAGGTAAACGAATCAGTCTTGTAGTACGCGAACTGAACCCCAGAGTCGGGAGTTGATGACACCCCAACGTACAAATCGGCCTCAAATGAGTTTGCTGTTCGCGCATGTGCGTGCGGGTCAGCGTTCTCCACGGTCACCACGTCATCACCCCGTGTGCGAAGTTCGCGCACGAGCAGTCGAGTAAGTCGGGTGTGTGTTCCAAAACACCCAACAACAATTCTTGGCCTTCCTGATTTTTCCGCCGACGCGAGCAAAGTTTCATATTCACGCACTGTCACAATTCCCGGACCCTCACCACTTTGACTACGTGTTCGTTCAAGTGCGCGAATGGTATTTACACCACAAATGCCGTCGGCGGTGATGCCGTAATTCTGTTGAAATTCGGTAAGCGCCCTCAATGTGTTCGGACCAAAAATTCCGTCCGCCCGACCGCAGTCAAAACCAAGTTTTGCCAACACGGTTTGCATGGCGCGAACATCATCACCGCGCATGTGAGGCGATGTGAGATACAACAAACGCGACCCAAGAACCCACGACGATTCAACAAGTACAGACCATGTGACGTGGTCACACACTCCTGTTGATGGCAGTCCACGCAGTTGTTGAAACTGTTCAACAGCTAATGACGTATTGCTGCAATACACGCCTTCAGAAAACTCAAGGTCACCAAATGCTCCACTTGCATGAAGTCGGCGTTGAAGGTCAAGTACGGCGTTGCCGGAGCTGCCTCGATCTAGAGGGAAGCTGGAAGAAATTCTGCAAGCTCCTGTAGCAATTTGCCTTTACCTTGTGCTCCAACAAGACGCTTTGCAGCTTCACCTTTGTTGAACACAATCAAGGTTGGAATGCTCATGACATTAAATCGCATTGCAATGTCGCCGTAGTCGTCAACATTGAGTTTTGCAATGGTGATTTTTCCGGCTTGCTCAGTTGCAATTTCTGCGAGCACAGGAGCAATCGCTTTACATGGACCACACCATTCGGCCCAAAAGTCCACCAAAATCGGGGTATCTGAACTACGAATAGTTTCATCAAAATTCGCAGATGTGAGAGTGGTAATTGATTGCGCCATAACAAACCCTTCGTTTATTTGTAATGCAATAGTACTGATTGCAACGCACGTTTAAGCGAAATTATTCCACCTGTGACTTATGCGTGTTGGTGTTCGAGCCAACGTTCACAATCAATTGCTGCCATACATCCAGAACCTGCAGCAGTGATTGCTTGTCGATATGTGTGATCTTGGACGTCTCCGCAAGCGAACACGCCGTCAATGTTGGTGTAAGTAGACCCTGGACGAGTAACAAGGTAACCAGAGTCCTCCATATCAAGAATTCCTGTAAAGAGATCTGTGTTGGGGCGATGTCCAATTGCAATGAACAACCCAGTCACTCCAAGTTCGCTTGTTGCTCCAGTTTGAGTATCGGTCAACTGAACTCCAGAAACCTTGTCATCGCCATGAATTTTTGACACTGTTGAATTCCAGATAATTGAAATCTTTTCGTTTTGAAACGCACGGTCCTGCATGATCTTTGATGCGCGCAACACATCGCGTCGAACAATCAAATGCACCTTGGATGCAAATTTCGTTAAAAATTGTGCCTCCTCTAACGCAGAGTCACCACCACCTACAACTGCAATTTCTTGACCCCTAAAGAAGAACCCGTCACACGTGGCACACGTGGACAACCCATGACCGATCAAGCGTGATTCTTCGGGAAGTCCAAGCATGAGGGACTGTGCACCGGTACTTACGATCACGCTGTCCGCCGTGTATTCGGTGTCTCGAACCCAGGCGCGAAACGGGCGACTACTGAAGTCAACACGAGAAACTTTTTCTGTAATGAACTGTGCACCAAAGCGTGACGCTTGCTCGCGGCAGCGGCTCATTAATTCCGGACCCATAATGCCCTCAGGGAAACCAGGAAAGTTTTCAACTTCAGTGGTCAACATCAATTGTCCGCCCGGCTGATCACTTGTAGAACTTGGCTCACCTTCAATCACCAATGGCAATAATCCAGCACGAGCCGTGTAAATAGCCGCGGTGAGACCCGCTGGGCCAGAACCAATGATGAGAACTTTGTGATGACTTGCCATGTTGTAACCCGCGCCTTTGAATTCGTGAGAGGTCACAGAAACTTAGTCGCGCGGATGACGCTTACGCATGCCAATGGCCCCAAGCACAAGGAAAAATGCGCCGAGCACAAAGTATGCAACCCACACCGCGGTGTCGTGTTGCCACCACAGATCACCAAGCGAAATAAGTGCTCGCATTGTGCCAATGAGCAACAAGACCACACAAAACAGCACGCCAACAATGGCCATGGTTCCGAAAACAAGACCACGAATGATGGCAATCAGTGGGCGGGTGGTGTGGTCACGCACAAAGCCCAGCCAGCGATCAATGAAATCAACCACCGCAGTTGACCAGTTTGGATCCGAAAATGGGTTACTGACCATTGTCTTCAGGCTAACCCTCGGTGAAGGCGACTCCAGCGAGAATGCCTTGGTACGGGTTTGAGGCACTGCATTGTTGGCTCTTACCAACCTCACGAATCTTGATCAAAAGAAACTGGGCGGGAGTGGAGATGGTAAATCCAGCTCGCTCACGTTTGGTGTTGTATCCCGCCGCTACTCGCTCGCCCCACATGTCGATATCAGTTGGAGCAGCATCTACCGCAGTAAATACATCAATGGCCCATGGTGCGTTTTGCATACCAACACGGAGGGTTCCGGTTGCAGGTCGATTTAACTGAACAACAAGCCCGACAAATTCTTTTGATCCAAAGTATTGATTGTCGTAACACGTAGTCGACCACATGGTGTCTGCTTTGCCGTCCAGCAAATTCGGCAGCAATTCGTCATTTTCAACACCGTCATCACCGAGTGGATCAAATGTTGAAATCCCTGAAATTGTGACAGGTTCAAGTACTGGAGTTGGTTCTGGGGCAGCCACAGTTTCTGTTGTCGTTCCGCTTGATACTCGCCACAAGGCCACGCCAGCAATCAAACTCAACGCAATAAGACCAACAAACATTCTTCGTAATGCAAAAGGAGGGGAAGGGTTAGTTGTGCGGTAGTTGCCTCGTGCGGGTGATGGAGAAACACGATTTGGTAATTCCGGCAATTCAGTAATTGACGCTTCAACTTCAACACCAGAAGGCGGTGTGAGTTCAGTGGTTTTATCGTTTGCACCGGTGAGTGCAGTTTGTAGTGCAACTTTTGTCTCAAAACCCGTAGCGAAGCGATGTTCGGGGTTGCGCGAAAGCAATTTGTGAATCACTTTCACAAGTTGTGGTGAAAGTGAAGGTCGCAACCGAGCAAGATCAGTTGGTTCACGTTGCAGGCGAGCAAGTGCAGTGTCGGCGTCTGATTCACCCAAAAATGGCACGCGTCCCGCAAGGCACTCGTACAGCACAAGACCCAATGAATACAGGTCGGATCGACCATCCAATGGTTTGCCACGTACTTGTTCTGGTGCCAAGTATTTGGCTGTGCCCATCATGATGTTGTCGTGGGTGAGGTCGGCGTCGTCAGACGACATTGCTTTTGCAATTCCAAAATCGGTGAGTAGCACGCGACCCTCGGGAGTAAGCAAAATATTTCCAGGCTTCACGTCACGGTGAATGAAATTTTTTGCATGCGCCTCATCGAGAGCGGCAGCAATAGATATTCCAATATGGATAGTGAGTTTTGGTCCTAAACGCTTTTGTTTATCAAGCAACTCACGCAAACTCTTACCCCTGACATATTGCATGATGACGGCTTGTTGACCATTGTGTTCAATGCAGTCGTAAACAGCAACGATGTTTTGGTGAGTGATGCCTGCACATGCAATCGCTTCGCGACGAAAACGTTCTGCGAGTGTTGCGTCATTAACAAGGTGAGGACGAAGCAATTTCACCGCCACTTTGCGATCTAGAAATGTGTCCTTAGCAAGCCATACGACAGCCATTCCGCCGTGAGCAATTTTGCTCTCGAGGAGGTATCGACCCCCAATGAGGCCAGGTAGCACACGTTTTTCGTCCATCGCTGTGAAGCGACGCTAGTGCTCAAACCCCTGTTGAATCAGGGATATCTCCGCGTTGTCTTCAGATTGAACCGACTATTGCTTGACGTGAAATGCAACTCCGATTGTGCCGGCACCAGTGTGTGTTCCGACAATTGGACCAATGTCGCCAACAACGATGTCGCCTGAGTACACCGAGCGCAGACTTTCAACAAAACTTTCAAAATCTGTGCAATTTGCTTGTAACACTGCAAGATTTTCAATTGGGCCAGCATCGCGAACTTTTTCAATAAGAAAAGCCAACGCCTTGCTTCGAGTGCGTTGTTTGCCACCCTCTTCAATTTTTCCATCGATTACTTCAATAATTGGTTTGATCGACAACGCTGACGCAAGCATGGCTTTTGCGCCACCAATACGTCCGCCTTTTTTCAGGTTTTCAAGGGTGTCAAGCGCGCCCCACACCTTGGATCGACGAGCAAAATCATTTCCGGCTGCGGCTACTTCATCGAGTGATGCACCGGTTGCAGCGAGCTTTGCGCAGGCAATCACGGTGATTCCTTGCCCCATGCTGGCCGAGAGGCTGTCAATTACACGAACCGAAATGTGTCCGGCTACTGCTTTTGCTGCAAGTTCAGCGCTTTGCATGGTTGCAGAAAGCACTCCTGAAAGTGCAACCATCACAATTCCCGTTGCGCCTTCGGCGGCAAGTTTGCGAAATTCGGCTTCAAACTGACCAGGTGAAGGTGCGGCAGTCTCGGGAAGTATCGGCGATGAATCACAACGCTTCCAGAACTGTTCGGTTGTGAGATCTTGGCGATCAATGAATTCGTGTTCTCCAAAACGTACGGAGAGCGGGACTATAGAGATGTTGTATTGCTCAACAAGGTATTGAGGAAGGTCGCAAGCGCTGTCGGTGACAATTCGAATAGTCATGGACTCAGCGTAGTGCAGGATGGTTTTCGATTGCTTTCGAGCGATTTTGTTTGCGCCAATGTGCAACCCACCAGGACATCAATAACAAGATGGCTACACCAGTTGCCAATTGACCCAAGCCAGCCAATGCGCTCACACGAGCAGAAAGCTTGATTCGTTTGCCCACTTGTGCAGATCCATCGGGCGTGTACAGCACTACTTCAAGAGGAAATGTGCCGTTGGCACGAGCGACTACTGGAACAATGACATCAATTGCAGAGTTAGCCGCAACAGTGACGACTTGAGGTTTTTCTGGAAAGGAAAGTTTCGCACTCGACAGCGTGACTAAAACCGACAATGGAATGCCCGCATTATTTCGTAGCTGCAAACGTAAGTCGCTGGTTTTCCCTCCCAACGTAAAAGTCAGTGATTGAGGAACACTCACCGACGCACGAAACCCTCGAAGCTGAGCACGAAGACCTTTTACATACTCGTCAAAACGCTCGGTGTTGAGTGCATCGCTATGTAAGGCAAGAAAGGAATCTTCCCACCACATGCGAGAGGGGGCATCAGCAGTCAACATGGTGCGAGTTGATTTAATTTCTTGAGCAATTGAAGCAATTTGTGGGCTTCGTGCGAGTAAGTCAATTGCTGCACTCTGAGGCATTGAAAGCGGGGTGTTGGCATCGGTTGGCCGAGGCAACGACGACAAAGGTCGAACGGTGAGTTGCGGCGCATTTGAAAGCGCAACGAGCAAGGTGTTGAGAAGAACAGGATTTGGCAAAGAACCGTCCTGCGTAGAAATCACTAAGTGATGATCCAGGGGTTGGCGTTGCCCGATCACTAATTCACTCTGTTGCGCAACCACTTCTGCAGCAATTGCCATGCTGGTTTGTACAGGACTTCGAGTTAATGCAGACATCGAGGCTGCATAGATGGGGTCCGCTACTCCAATTGACACTTTTTTTGAAACATCGTTTGGGTAACTGGCGCGATATTGCTTGGTGTAGGAATCAAGAGCGCCAAGTGTTTGAGCAGCTTGAGGTGAAAACACAATGTTGGTGTAACCCAAACGCGCGAGCAACGAAACACCTTCTTCGCTTATTGCTTTGGTTGAAAACCATGTTCGTGGGTTTATTGCCGCATCACCGTTTCTTATGTCCAAAATGTCAATGCCACGTTGCAATAGTTGTGTAAATACTTCCGAAAGCTGTGATTCCTCAGCAGCTGATGGGTCGAAGGGAACATATGTAGAAGCAAGAGTTTGGTGCTGAGACAGAACTGTCTGAATCTGCCCAAGCAATGTTGCGTCCTGCGATAAAGATGAACTCGCCAAATTGTTCAATGTCTCTGGCGAAATCCGTAAGGACATTTGCCCCGTGTTATTCGATAACGCCGCAACCATTCCATTCAATGTCGTCCGCGTTGAATCGGACAGCGAAATTTCACCATTTGGCAATTGGCTCAATGGCGGGTTTACTTCTGCAACAACCGATACCGACAACGTGTTCTTACTTGTTTGAACCGTAATGAAATTGACGAAGGTCAGCAATCGAGCAGACTCTCGATCGCCCACGCGAATAGAAAGAGAAACGGGATATACGCCACTCTTGCGCAAGCGAAGCGAGGCCCCACTCGTGTTGCTGCCTAGCAATGCGACCACATCTCCAGATTCGTTTTTTCCAAGCGAAGAAAACGGCAAATCGTGAGTTTCGATCACTTCAGGACTCGCTTTTCCCGAAGCGGTATTTCGTACGTCCTCTCGGGTGCTCACTGCCGCATGAACTTCAATTCGCAATACGGCAGAGGATTCGTTTCGCAGTTGCTCCTGCGTTTGACTATTAGGGATAGCTAAAACAAACCGAAATTGTTTTCCAATGCTGACATTGAAGTTTTGTCCAATAAGACGAGCCTCAATGGTTGCCGGAAGTGCACCTGGTTGCAGCGATGTTGCATACGCTGGTGCAGAAATACAAAGGACGACGGAGGCAAACAACAGCCCTATCCACCGCGAAACACGGCAATCACGCGTGCGAAACATCACTATGTGACGGTAGTCGGCGCGGTTTCTATTCGCCTGTTCATTGGAGACTAAGCCCTAGCCTACGAAGTGTGATTCCTCAGCGATTCGAGCCTGTGTTGGCAGAACTTCGCCCACTCGGCGAAATATTTCGCAAAGCAAACTTTCGTTTGTATGTCGTAGGAGGAACTGTTCGCGATTTGTTACTTGATCGTGCGACGGAAGCTTTGGATTTTGATCTCACTACCGATGCGACGCCGCCTGAAATTAAAAAGTTGTTGGCGGGTTGGGCAGATGCTGTTTGGACGGCGGGAGAACGATTCGGCACTATTTCATGTCAAAAAAATGGGCGAACTTACGAAATCACCACCCATCGTGCTGAAGCGTATTCGCCAGATTCACGCAAACCCGATGTTGAGTTTTCAACCGATATCACCACCGATTTGTCTCGCAGAGACTTCACGGTCAATGCAATGGCACTTGAACTCACAACAGACAATCCTGTTCTCGTTGATCCATTTGGTGGTGCAGCAGATCTCGTAGCTCGTGTCTTGCGCACACCTCTTTCACCAACAGAAAGCTTTAGCGACGATCCATTGCGAATGATGCGTGCAGCACGGTTCATTTCAACTTTGAAATTGCAACCAGTAACCGAGCTAGTTGATGCAGTAAAAAACATGCATGATCGACTCAAGATTGTTTCAGCAGAACGCATTCGAAACGAGCTTGACCGTCTATTGGTCACCGAATTTCCAAGTTTGGGTTTGTGGTTTTTAGTTGACACAGGACTCGCAGAACACTTCTTTCCAGAATTGCCCGCGATGAAACTCGAACAAGACCCCATTCATCGACACAAGGACGTGCTTACACACACATTTGCGGTAGTTGAAAATGTGCGACCAGATGCAGCACCAAATTTTGATTTTCGAATTACTCGGTTGGCTGCACTATTTCACGATATTGGTAAGCCAAAAACACGATCCTTTAAAGATGGCAAAGGCGTAACCTTTCACCATCACGAAGTGGTTGGTGCGCGAATGTCACGTGACCGACTAAAGGCAATGCGCTATTCATCTGAAGATGTTGCTGCAATTACCGAATTAGTAGCGCTGCATTTGCGTTTCCACACGTATCAGATGGGTTGGACAGATTCGGCCGTTCGGAGATATGTGCGTGACGCAGGAAAATATCTCACTGAACTCAACGTGCTTACACGATGTGATTGCACTACGCGCAATGAAAAGAAGGCGCTCATGTTGGCAAAACGAATGGACGAACTTGAAGCGCGAATTGCAGAACTAGCCAAAGAAGAAGAGCTTGCAGCACTGCGCCCAGAAATGGATGGAGCTGCTGTTATGGAATATCTAGGTGTGCAACCCGGCCGTCAAGTTGGCGCCGCGCTGGAATTTCTTATGGAGATCAGACTCGAAGAAGGCTTACTTGGAGACGAAGAAATTCGACGCCGATTAGATGCGTGGTGGAGTAGCCAGTCCAAATAACTCGGAGTATTGTTCGCTGCCATGAACATGCGTCGTCGTGCGGGTTGGCTGAGTGCGCTCAGTATCACCGGCGATGACGGAGAATCCGTTGGCGGAGTCATTGATCATCGACTCAGTAGAAGATCGTTGATCAATGAATATCGTCGTGGACGCCTGCGTCGTGATCAAGTGTGTGATGCACATCCAGATCTCATGCGAGCAGCGCGAAACTTTGGTGACGAAACTCAAGTGTGTTGTCCAATTTGTCAAGAAGACAACGTTGTGTTGGTGACATACGTGTTTGGTCCAAGACTGCCGCATCACGGAAGGTGCATCACGCGACCACATGAACTCGAGGAATTTCGACAACTTGCGCAGCGAGAAGCGATTCATGCAACCGGTTATGACTCCTTATATACGGCCTATGTAGTGGAAGCATGCCGATCATGTAAGTGGCATCATCTACTGCGAACACTGCCGTTGATCGAGCCAAGTTTGGTGGCGAACCACCAGCCGACTCGCCGAAAACAGTCGAACCGCTAAGCAATAACGGGGTTTTAGGCCACCCCGTGACAGGGGTGTGGCACGCTCTCGTTGTGCCGATACGATCCAGAGTCCTTATCCACCCTGCCCCCTCGGGGGCTCCAGCCTCGGCTGGAACCGAAGGGAGTTATCACGTTTATGCGTGCATATGAATTAATGGTCATTGTGAGCGGCGCGACGGAAGAGTCGGCTGCTCATAGCTGGATTAACACGATCTCAAAGGCAGTTTCTGCTGCCGGCGGTTCGGTTCACGGCACACCTGATTGGTGGGGCAAGCGTCGTCTTGCATACCCAATCAATAAGCAATCAGAGGGGTACTACGCGGTGTTTAACCTCCTAGCCCCAGGTGGCGCACTCGACGAAGTTGAGCGCACACTGAAGCTCGCGGACGATGTTCTCCGCCACAAACTTCTCCGTTTGCCAGATCAGGAAGCAGCTAGCCGCGGCATGATCGCTGCTAAAGCCTGATCTCCATTTATTCATTCATTAACTAGGAGCCCTTCATGGCAGATAACACCATCACTCTCGTGGGAAACCTCACCCGCGATCCCGAACTTCGATTCACCACTTCCGGTCGTGGTGTCGCATCATTTGGCATCGCCGTCGGTCGTCGTTACCAAGTCAACGGCGAATGGCAAGAACAAACTTCGTACTTCAACGTCACCGCTTGGGGTCAACTAGGTGAAAACGCTGCTGCGTCTTTAACTAAAGGTGCTCGCGTAGTGGTCACCGGTCGACTTGAACAACGCGAATACACCACTCGCGAAGGTGACAAGCGAACAGCAATTGATGTCATTGCTGATGAACTCGGACCAAGCC
Source organism: Ilumatobacteraceae bacterium (assembly GCA_017853385.1). Taxonomy (GTDB): domain Bacteria; phylum Actinomycetota; class Acidimicrobiia; order Acidimicrobiales; family Ilumatobacteraceae; genus UBA3006. Next base: position 38,753 of record JAFMJR010000005.1, read on the forward strand.
TTCGTTGGGCAACTGCGCAAGTAGAGCGCACCCCACGCACCGATGGCCAAGGCTCATCAAAGGGTGGGTCAAGTCCAGTCGGAGAGTCCAACCCGTTTGATAGCGGCGAAGAACCATTCTGAAACAACGATCACTCATCACATATCGCATAAAGGAAAAACAACATGACCAGTAAAAAGAACAAAGAGCGCGCAGCCAAAGCGGCGATGCGCAAATACAAGAAGCGCCCAAATGTGTTGCACGCTGAAAAAGTTGGCTACATCGACTACAAAGACGTCAACCTCTTGCAGCGCTTCATGTCGGATCGCTCGAAGTTGCGTGCGCGCCGCATGAACGGAAACACCGTGCAGCAGCAACGCGACGTAGCGCTTGCAGTGAAGAACGCTCGTGAAATGGCGCTGTTGCCATACACCAAGCGCGTAGCTTCGGCTCGCGCCCCACGTCGTGGCGAAGAAGATGGTTCATACAACGATCGCCCACGTCGTTCACGTGACAAAGACTCAAACGAGTCATTGGCAGATACCTACAAGGACGTCATTGAAGCCGCTGTAGAAGCCCCACTCGGTGACGACTTGGCATTCGACGACGCAGCAACAGAGGAGGCATAGATCATGAAAGTTTTGCTTCGTAAAGACGTAAGTGGCATCGGTCGCCGTGGCGACATTGTGACAGTGTCTTCAGGACACGCTCGCAACTTCTTGCTTCCTGGCGGTTTGGCAATTATTGCTACCGACGGTGCAGTAACTCAGGCCAACTCCATGCGCCGTGCACGCGACTTGCGTGAAGCAGCAGACCGAGATGCAGCATTTGCAATTTCGGCAGAGCTTGCTAAGCACACGGTCACCGTGAAGGCAAAGGCTGGAGCTGAAGGCCGCTTGTTCGGATCAGTAACTGCAAACGACATCGTTGCTGCAGTAAAAGATCAGACTTCGGTAGTTCTTGACCGCAAGCACATCAACATCGAAACTCCAATTCGTACAACCGGCGCACACCAAGTAAGCGTTTCATTGTTCGACGGCATTTCTGGTGTGGTGAACGTTTCGGTTGTTGCTCAATAAGGAAGTATCGCTAGCCCATAACAAGGCCCAACGGGCAAGGTAGTTGCATGTCGAACACAAGCGAGAATAGAACCGATTCACGTTCTGCTTCTCGCGGTGCGCAGCGTGTTCCACCTCACAACCTTGACGCCGAAGCATCACTGCTTGGAGCAATGCTGCTATCGCGTGAAGCGGTCGGAGTTGCAATTGAACGTGGCGTTCACCCCGACGAGTTCTACAAGCCGGCACACCGCCACATTTTTGATGCAATCCGTTCGCTGAATACTGCGGGTGAACCAGTAGACCCAATCACTGTTGCCGACGAACTACGTCGCGCGCAGTTGCTTGAAGGCATTGGTGGACTTGAAGAATTGTTGGCATTGCAAAATGCAACACCAGCAGTATCAAGTGCTGAGCGTTACGCAAAAATTGTTCGGGACACCGCGCGTTTACGTCGCCTCATTAGTGCAGCAGGAGACATCGCCGAAATTGGCTATGGCGAACCAGACGATGTTGAACGCGCACTCGATGAAGCCGAGAGCCGCATTTTTGATATTTCGGAAAGCAACGTTGGTGACAACTCTGAGCGACTTGACGTATTGATTAAGAAGGCGTTTGATCAACTGGAAGATCGAGCAAACAACAACGAAGTAATCACTGGTGTACCAACGGGATACGTTGACCTCGACAAAGTGCTGCTCGGACTGCAACCAGGAACTCTGAACATCGTTGGAGCTCGTCCTGCAATGGGAAAGAGCGCATTTGCACTTGGCATTGCGGTGCATGCTGCACAACATCTCAATAAACCAGTGCTGTTCTTCTCGCTTGAAATGGGTAAAGCCGAATTATCGCAACGTATTTTGGCGAGTGAAGCACGAGTTGACGGAACGGTGTTTCGTACAGGAAGACCAACTCCAAAAGACTGGACCAAGATCGGTCACGCAGTAGGTCGACTTGATATTCCACTCATTATTGATGACAGCGCAGGAACCACGGTTGGACAAATACGTGCAAAGGCCCGACGCGTGTACAGCCGTGAGGGTGGACTCGCGCTCATTGTTATTGACTATTTGCAACTGATGGGTGGTGACGGCCGTCCAGAGAACCGACAGCTGGAAGTGAGCGAAATCAGTCGAAAACTAAAATTGCTTGCTCGTGAGTTCAGTGTTCCGGTTCTTGCGTTGAGTCAGTTGAGCCGAAGCTTGGAAAGCCGACAAGACAAACGACCAACGCTTTCAGACTTGCGTGAATCGGGAGCTCTTGAACAAGACGCCGACGTGGTCATGTTTTTGTATCGCGGCGAAATTTACGAATCAGATCCGAACTTGAAGGGTTTTGCCGAAGTAAGTGTGGCAAAGCACCGTGCTGGTCCACTTGGTCTTGCCAAGCTTGCCTGGCTGGCAACGTATACCCGCTTTGAAAATATGGCGATGGATAACTCCATCGACGACGCACTCGGCGACTAACGATGTTCCTCGGCGAAGACCTATTGGCTTGGCTTGTACTCGCTTTTGGTTCGGCGATGTGTGTAGGAAACGTGCTTGCCATTGTGAGGCCACCGAGCAAAACGCAAGAAGGATCCCTTCCGCAGGCGCCGATGGGTCGGTCGTTGGCAATGGCTGCGGTAGGCATGCTTGCAGCGGTGTGGGCATTGCTCAGTTTGATTGCCTAGTTTTGGCAAAGTCGGCGGTTTCCCTCGCGAGCCAGTAGTTCACTAGGGTGCTTCGTTGTGATCTTGTCTGACAAAAGTATTCGCGAGGCTCTTGGTCAGGGCCGCATCATTATTGACCCGCTTGATGACTCGTGCATTCAGCCTTCATCAATTGATGTAAAGGTCTCCAATCTGTTTCGTGTATTCCGCAACCACACCTCCGCGGTAATTGATGTCAAAAAAGATCTCACTGATTTAACCGAACTTGTTGAAGTTCCTGAAGACGGCGTGTTTATGCTGCACCCAGGCGAATTTGTATTGGGCTCAACGCTGGAGCGAGTTGCCATCGCCGACGACCTTGTTGCGCGAGTGGAAGGTAAGAGTTCACTCGGGCGACTTGGTTTGCTTATTCATTCAACGGCAGGTTTCATTGATGCTGGGTTTGATGGCCACATCACTCTTGAACTTTCGAATGTGGCAAATCTGCCAATTACGTTGTATCCAAATATGAAGATTGGTCAAGTGAGTTTTATGACCATGACATCACCTGCCGAAAACCCATACGGCAAGGGAGCACGTGGCTCTAAATATCAGGGTCAGCGTGGGCCGACCCCAAGTCGATATTTCGAAAACTTTTTAAAGTAAAAAGTTATTCGCCAGCAACTGGTGCACTTAACGGAGCTGAGCCAGCAGCGCGAAGTCGCTCTCCGTTTTCAATTGCGTCGAGCAAGTGAATGGAAATATCTGCAACTTTGACTTCGTGCTCTTCTTTGCCAGCACCCTTAACACCGTCGTCCAACATGATGTAGCAGAACGGACAAGCAGTAGCCACACGTGATGCTCCTGTAGAGATCGCCTCTGCTGCTCGTTCGTCGTTCACCTTGGTGCCGATGGTTTCTTCCATCCACATACGTGCACCACCAGCACCACAGCACATTCCCTTTGTGCCGTTGCGTGGCATTTCTACAACATCGACGCCCTTGATTGACCCCACAACATTTCGTGGTGCCATGTAGACGTCGTTGTGACGACCGAGGTAGCACGAGTCGTGATACGTAATGCGCTCTTCGAGAGTTGCATTGCTGATATCGAGTTTGCCTGAATCAATGAGGTGTTCAAGTAACTGCGAGTGGTGAATTACTTCGTACGTTCCACCAAGCTGCGGGTACTCGTTTGCAAGTGTGTTGAAACAGTGTGGGCATTGCGTAATGATTTTGCGCACTCCCATGCCGTTCAACATTTCAATGTTTGGCATTGCCAACATTTGGAACAAGTATTCGTTTCCACTGCGACGAGCACTGTCTCCGGTGCACATTTCACTTGGACCAAGAATTGCCACGTCAATGCCCGCACGCTTGAGCAACTTGGCCATTGACTGAGTGACTTTTTTATTCTTGTCATCGAAACTTCCTGCACAACCAACCCAGTACAAGTACTCATGGTTGAAAGCTGCACCTGGGTCGAGCACGGTGACATCGAGATCTTTTGCCCACTCGCCACGATCACTTTGGCTCATACCCCATGGGTTGCCTTGGTTTTCCATTGCACGGTACGCATTTCCAAGTTCGGCTGGGAAATCGCTTTCCATCAATGACAGGTAACGACGCATATCAAGAATCTTGTCCAGAATTTCGATGTTTACTGGGCAGATTTCATCGCATGCTTTGCATGAGGTGCACGACCAGATTTCCTCTGTGGTAATTCGCTCAAATAGCGAATTTGCACTGATAGTGATTTCACTGTCCACGGTGAGAGGAGGTGTAACTTTTCCGCCGCGAGCGTGTGCAGCGGTTGCGGCCATTACTTCGCCACTCTTCAACACAATTTCGCGTGGATCAAGTGGCTTGCCTGTTGCATGCGCTGGGCACACGCTGGTGCAGCGACCACACATCGTGCAGGCATCTAGGTCAAGCAGTTGCTTCCACGTGAAATCCTCAACAACATGAGCACCAAAGGTTTCCAATGAAGTTTCGGTCAGGTTTGGCATTGCTTTCATTGCGCCCTTTGGACGTTCGCGATCCTTCAGGTACATGTTCAATGGCGATGTAAACATGTGGCGCAACATGGTGATTGGCAGGATGATCAAAAAGCCAATAAATGCAAGAACGTGTGCAACCCACCACACTTGATGCAATGTGCTGAGCGTGGATTCAGACCAACCGTTCACGAGTTGCGCGAGTGGGTAACCAAGCACACTCCACTTTTCGTGATCCATGTTGATACCAGCAGCCTGCGATTCTGCAATGCGGAACATTTCGGAACCAAAACCAGAAATACCAATTGCGAGCAAAACACCAAGACCAATTGCATGTTCTGGTTTTGACTTGATTCGAATGCGGTATGGGCGTTGTACGTAGCGACGAATAATGGCCCAAATGACTCCACCAGTGAACACGATTCCGGCAATGTCACCAACAGCGGCGTATGCGCGGTACACATCACCATGCAAGAACTTCAATGCTGGCGGCATTTGGTGATCAACTTCTAAAACCGTGGTGACGCCAAGCAATACTAAAAATCCGAAGTAGATCATGGAGTGCATGAGTCCAGCGGCGCTATCGCGAAGCAACGTGCGCATGTAAACACCTGCGCGATAGTCGGCTAGACGCTGCTTAATGTTCTTCTTCGTCGTTTTGCGACGATCTGGCGCGCCGCGTTCCCAGTTGCGAATACGGTCAGCGAACTGCAGCGAACCCCACACCAGCAATGCAGGAATGATGGTGTAGAACGCAATTTGTAAGTAGCCAGGAATTCCTTCAAACACCTCACGATGAATTGGCGATTCGTTGTGCCAATGAACGATGTGGGGAAGGATTCCCGAAACCACCGTAAAGGCCGCAATGCCAACGCCGAGCGCGATGGAAAGTTGGTAAGGCTTGAGACCTTTTCGCTTTGGTGCGGCAGTCTCTGAAGTTGCGTTTGTCGTATTCATGCGGAACTTACGCTACTCCGCAATGGGGATCAGGCAAAGACTGTTCAGGCCTTGCCAGAAGCCTGTTGCGCTACTGCTTTGGCGGCTGCAGCGATGGCTTCTTGGTCACCCATATATTCGACTGACTGCACTGCCATCGAATCAGTCAATTGATACCTACGAGGCACACCAGTTGGAATATTGAATTCAACGATGTCGTCGCGCGAGATGTTTTCGAGATGCATGACTAAAGCTCGTAGCGAATTGCCATGTGCAGTAACCAAGACGTTCTTCCCTGATTGCAGCTGTGGGGTGATCACGTCGTTCCAGTACGGCAAAACGCGGACTAAAACGTCGGCAAGACATTCGGTTGCGGGAAGCAGCGATGCATCAAGGCCTTCAGCAATTAACTGCTGATACTGGGGATCATTTGCCGGGTGCTCGGGACTGGTGAGCTCGACTGGTGGTGGCGGGACATCAAAGCTGCGCCGCCACACCATGGTTTGGGCTTCGCCGTGGCGAAGTGTGGTTTCTTTTTTATCTAAACCTTGCAATGCTCCATAGTGGCGTTCGTTGAGTCGCCACGAACGCTCAATTGGAATCGAGAGCCCCATCGCAGACAGTGCCAACCGATTCGTTTCGATGGCTCGGCGGAGCAAACTCGTGTGGGCAATGTCAAAGTTAAGCCCAGCATCTTTCATGGTGACGCCTGCGGCGGTCGCTTCGCGAACACCTTGCTCGGTGAGATCGACGTCGTGCCAGCCAGTGAACAAATTGAGTTCATTCCAGGTGCTTTGACCATGGCGAAGCAAAACGAGCGTTCCAGTCATGGGGTAGATGGTAGGCGCACCCGGTCAAGGGGTTGAATTTCGGGTGCACGGACAGGTGTGACAAATGTTGAGTGGTTATGACTCAAGTTTTCTGCTGAACAAGTTGGCAAGTTCGTTTGTGCACCGTAACATTTCAGGCATCCCCCTCAGAAGTCGATGAAATAAGGAGTTTTCACCATGGCAAAAGCAGTTGGAATTGACCTCGGAACCACAAACTCGGTGGTTGCCGTACTTGAAGCAGGCGAACCAGTAGTTATCCCCAACTCAGAAGGCTCACGGACCACACCTTCGGTCGTGGCATTTTCTAAGGCCGGCGAAGTGCTGGTGGGGGAAGTGGCAAAGCGCCAAGCGATCACTAACCCAGACCGCACCTTCCGCAGCGTAAAGCGCCACATGGGCGAAAACTGGAAGAGCGACGATATCGACGGCAAAAAGTACACACCGCAAGAAATCAGCGCGCGCACACTCATGAAGTTGAAGCGCGACGCAGAGGCATATTTGGGCGACACCGTGACCCAAGCGGTAATTACCGTGCCTGCATACTTCGATGATGCGCAACGTACTGCAACAAAAGAGGCCGGTCAGATCGCAGGTCTTGAAGTGCTGCGCATTATTAACGAGCCGACCGCTGCAGCCCTTGCATACGGACTAGATAAGGGAAGCGCAGACGAAACAGTTTTGGTGTTCGACCTTGGTGGCGGAACATTTGACGTCAGTGTTCTTGAAATCGGTGATGGAGTATTTGAAGTAAAGAGCACGCATGGTGACACGCATCTTGGTGGAGATGACTGGGACCAACGAATTATCGATTGGATGGTGCAGCAATTCAAAGCAGCACACGGTGTTGACCTTGCAGCAGATCGCATGGCAACGCAGCGTCTAAAGGAAGCTGCAGAAAAAGCAAAGATTGAATTGTCACAAACTCAGCAAACACAAATCAATCTTCCATTTATTACTGCAACAGCAGCAGGCCCATTGCACATGGATGAAACCTTGACTCGCGCAAAGTTTCAGGAAATGACTGCTGACTTGATTGAACGTTGCCGCAAACCATTCGAACAAGCAATTACTGATGCAGGTTTGTCCAAGGGACAAATCAATCACGTGATCATGGTGGGCGGTTCAACTCGTATGCCAGCTGTGCAAGACCTTGTGCAATCAATGACCGGCAAAGAACCAAACCGCACCGTTAACCCAGACGAAGTGGTAGCAGTTGGTGCAGCGGTGCAAGCAGGCGTGCTTCGTGGAGATGTAAAGGACGTGCTGTTGCTTGACGTCACTCCGTTGTCGCTCGGAATTGAAACAAAAGGTGGCGTGATGACGAAGTTGATCGAGCGCAACACCACTATTCCTACGCGTCGTACCGAAGTGTTTACCACTGCAGATGACATGCAGCCTTCGGTTGAAATTCACGTGTTGCAGGGTGAGCGCGAAATGGCGAGTTACAACAAGACATTGGGCAAGTTCCAACTTGTTGATTTGCCACCAGCACCACGCGGTGTTCCACAAATTGAAGTGACGTTTGATATCGACGCCAACGGCATTGTGCATGTGTCTGCGAAAGATCGTGCAACAAATAAAGAGCAGTCAATGACCATTACCGGGCAGTCTTCATTGAACAAAGACGACATTGACAAGATGGTCAAAGACGCTGAAGCTCATGCTGAAGAAGACCGTCAGCGCCGCGAAGAAGCCGAGATCCGTAACAACGCAGATTCACTGGTGTACCAAACCGAAAAAGTGTTGCGCGAACAGGGCGAAAAAGTTTCTGATGAAGAACGCACCGCAGTTGAAGGACCATTGAGTGATCTGAAGACCGCTCTTAATGGTTCAGATAACGAGGCAATCAAGTCGGCAACTGAAAAACTCATGACCGCAAGCCAGGCTTTTAGTCAGAAGTTGTACGAAGCTGCTGCACGCGACACAAACGCTGCAGGCACTTCGGCAAGTGGTCAGACACCAGGTAGCGATGACGACATTGTCGATGCCGAAATCGTCGACGAGAAATAAGTCGGCGGTTGTATCAACATGTCTGAGTCAACAAATGAACCAGGTGTGGAGTCTGCGCAAACAGTCTCCACACCAGACAATCCAGCACCACTAGACAGCAATGTTGCAGATGCAACTTCAAGCAATGAGGTCACGCTTGATGACGTGATGAAAGAACGCGATGAATTCAAAGACATCGCGCTTCGAGTTCAAGCCGACTTTGAGAACTATCGAAAGCGTGCTGCAACCCAGATGAACGACGAACTCGACCGGGCGGTCGGAAAACTCGTCGAACAACTTCTTCCTGTACTTGATGCATGTGAAGCAGCTGTTGCTCATGGCGTTGAAGGGGTTGAACAAGTGTGGTCATCGCTTATTGGTGCTTTGCAAAAACAAGGCCTTGAAGCTCTTGATCTCGCCGGAAAACCCTTTGATCCATCATTGGCAGACGCAGTAATGCACGAAGAAGGCGATGGCTCGGAGTCTGTTGTGCTTGAAGTACTGCGTACTGGATATCTCTGGAAAGGCCGCGTGCTTCGCGCAGCAATGGTCAAGGTCAAGGGATAATCATGCAACGCGAGTGGTTTGAAAAGGACTACTACGCGGTGCTTGGTGTTGCACAAAGTGCAACGGCAAAAGACATTACAAAGGCATATCGAAAACTCGCGCGCCAATTTCACCCAGACGCAAACCCAAACAATGCTGCGGCTGAAGAGAAATTTAAAGAAGTGTCTGCTGCATACGACGTGCTGGGAGACGAATCAAAACGTAAGGAATACGACGAAGTACGTCGACAGGGTCCAGCATCGTTTGGTGGTGGCGCCGGTGGATTTCGATTTGATCAAAGCGATTTCGGCGGCGACGGCCTTGGAGATTTATTCGGACAAATGTTTGGCGGCGGTCGTCGCCGTAATCCGGCCGGTCCGCAACGCGGTGGCGACATTGAAGCAACATTGTCACTTGGCTTTGTAGAAGCGGTTGAGGGAATAACTACCTCGTTGCACCTCACCGCAGAATCACAGTGTTCGGGATGCCAAGGATCTGGTGCACGACCAGGAACTTCGCCTAAGCCATGTGTGCAGTGCCGCGGTCGAGGAGTGGTTGATGACAACCAAGGCGTGTTTGCATTTTCAAGTCCCTGCCCACGATGCAATGGCCGAGGCAACATCATTGAAACTCCATGTGTTGGCTGTCGCGGCACTGGAATAGAAACGCGCCCGCGAGAAGTCAATGTGCGAATTCCGGCAGGAGTAGATGATGGACAACGAATTCGCTTGAAAGGACGAGGGGCGCCTGGTCGAAACGGTGGACCCGCTGGTGACTTGTTCGTCATGTGTCATGTTGCTCCACATCAAGTGTTTGGTCGTGACGGCAACAATCTGACCGTTCGTCTTCCAATTACTTTTAGCGAAGCGACACTTGGTGCAGATATTGAAGTACCAACTCTTGATGGTTCGACAGTGACTCTGCGACTGAAGCCAGGAACACAAAGTGGGTCGCGACATCGAGTGAAAAATAAAGGTATCGACTCGGCCAAAAAGCAGGGCGATCTCATTGTCACGGTTGACGTAGTGATTCCAACAGATCTAAACGAGGCAGAACTACAAGCTGTTGAAGCGTTGCGCAATGCTTCGTCAACTTCTCCACGTGAACGAATTATTCAACTTGTTACCTCAGCGAAACGGAGCTCGTAATGGAACGCGAAACCCATGCCGTCTACGTCATTTCAGTTGCGGCAGAAATAGCTGGTGTTCACCCACAAACACTGCGAATTTATGAGCGGCGTGGACTATTGCAACCAGCACGCACAAGCGGTGGTAATCGACGATATAGCAACGCAGACATTCGTCGACTGCAACGTATTGCCGAACTAGCAAATGCAGGAATGAACCTTGAAGGTATTCGCCAAGTACTCGAGCTCGAATCTGAAATAGTTCGTTTGCAGCGCGAAGTTGAACAACTGCGCACAGAGCTTTCATCTGCTGCCCGCCACCGACGCGAAAGCAACGAGCTAGTTCCTCTGCAACAAGCCATCACTCTGTTTGGCAGAACCCCTTCAATATTTAGAGACAAGAGGTAGTTGTCATGGTTGATCCAAAAAAGTGGACGACAAAAACCAACGAGGCAATTGCGACTGCAATGCAAATTGCATCGTCAAATTCAAATCCAGAATTAACACCAGACCATGTGATGGTCGCATTAACAAGCCAAACCGACACTGTTGTGCCGGCACTATTAGCAAAGCTCGGTATCGCGGCATCAATGTTGCACGATCGCGCACAAGCCACGGTAAACGCGATGCCACGTGCACAGGGCGGAAGCGAGCCACGAATGAACCGCGAACTTGCTCAAGTTTTTGCGGCAGCAGAGCAAGTACAAAAAGATTTACACGATGACTATTTGTCTGTAGAACATTTGGTGCTTGCATTGCATTCTCGTGTTGGTGTTGGCAGCGAAGAAATGTTGCAAGCACTGCGCGATGTACGTGGTTCGCATCGCGTTACCTCCCAAAATCCAGAAGACCAGTTTCAATCTCTTGAAAAGTACGGAGTTGATCTCACACAGCGTGCCCACGATGGGAAAATCGATCCCGTAATTGGTCGCGATGAGGAAATCCGTCGAGTTATTCAGGTGCTTTCGCGAAGGACAAAAAATAACCCAGTGTTAATTGGCGAACCAGGTGTAGGTAAGACTGCAATTGTTGAAGGCTTAGCGCGGCGAATTGCAAGCGGCGATGTGCCGGAAGGTTTAAAGAACAAACGATTGGTTTCCTTAGACATTGGTTCAATGTTGGCTGGCGCAAAATATCGCGGCGAATTTGAAGAACGCTTGAAGGCCGTGTTGAAAGAAATCACTGATGCGCAGGGCGAAATCATTACGTTCGTTGATGAAATTCACACGCTTGTCGGCGCTGGTGGCGCAGAAGGCGCACTAGATGCTGGAAACATGATTAAGCCAATGCTTGCACGTGGTGAACTGCGCATGATTGGTGCAACCACGCTTGATGAGTATCGAAAGTATGTAGAGAAAGACGCGGCACTCGAGCGCCGATTTCAACAAGTTTTTGTAGGCGAGCCAACGGTTGAAGACACGATTGCGATCTTGCGTGGCCTGAAAGAACGATATGAAGTTCACCACGGTGTGCGCATTCAAGACAATGCAATTGTGAGTGCGGCAGTGCTGTCGAATCGATATCTCACCAATCGTTTTCTTCCAGACAAAGCAATTGACCTCATGGATGAGGCTGCAAGCAAACTGCGCATTGAAATCGATTCACTGCCAACAGAAATAGACATCATTGATCGCCGAATTTTGCAACTGGAAATTGAACGCGTCGCATTGGAAAAGGAATCAGACCCAGCGTCTATAGAGCGTCTGCGTGTGTTGAACGAAGAGTTACAGGAACTCCAATTGCAAACAAATGAAATGAAGGTTCATTGGGACGCAGAACGACAGGCGATTGGAGCAATTCGATCATTGAAGGAAGAACTTGAAACGTTGCGGGGTCAAGTGGATCGTGAAACTGATCTCGAGAAGGCCGCAGAAATCCGTTATGGGCGAATTCCCGAAATTGAACGACGGGTTTCTGCTGCAACACAAGAATTGAATGTTCTACAGTCATCAACGCGAATGCTCAAAGAAGAAGTAGACGCAGAAGACATCGCCGAAGTTGTCGCCAAGTGGACTGGCGTGCCTGTAACAAAGCTGATGGAAGGCGAGATGCAAAAACTTGTGCATCTTGAAGAACTGTTGCACCGTCGAGTAATTGGACAAGACGCTGCGGTGACTGCAACAGCCAACGCCATTCGCCGAAGCCGCGCTGGTTTGTCAGATGAAAACAGACCCATCGGATCGTTTATGTTCCTCGGTCCAACTGGTGTTGGAAAAACAGAACTTGCTCGTGCGCTTGCCGAATTTTTGTTTGATGATGAAAAGTCAATGGTGCGTATAGATATGGCTGAATACATGGAAAAGCATTCCGTCAGTCGATTGATTGGTGCACCTCCTGGATATGTCGGTTACGAAGAAGGTGGACAACTCACCGAATCGGTTCGACGTCGTCCGTACAGCGTGGTCTTGCTTGATGAAATCGAGAAAGCTCATCCGGAAGTTTTCAATGTGCTGTTGCAACTTCTAGACGACGGCCGTCTCACCGATGGCCAGGGCCGAACAGTTGACTTCACCAATACGGTCCTCATCATGACCAGCAACTTGAAAGGCGAGCCGATTGAGTACTTCAAACCCGAGTTTGTGAATCGAATTGATGAAATCGTGCGATTCAGGTCTCTCACCCAGGAAGACATGGGAGCAATCGTTGACATTCAGTTGGAACACCTCATTGAGCGTTTGGCGAAACGACGAATCGTGCTTGCTGTAACTCCGGCAGCGCGAGTGAAGCTGTCGACAGAAGGTTTTGACGCCGAATTTGGGGCGAGGCCATTGAAGCGATTGATTCAAAAGGCCATTGCCGACGCAGCGGCACTGATCATCCTTGAGGGCAAGGCGGGGGAAGGTGACTCAATTGTCGTTGATGTTGTTGATGGCGAATTGAGCATCACTGCAACACGTCTGGAATTGGCATAACTACAAGCGGACAGCAGCACTGCGCGTTGCGCGCAGTATGATCTGATTACGTTCCCCACAACTTCAGGAGCGTTGCATGCCCGTAGCAGTAGTCGTCGGTACCCAATGGGGTGATGAGGGCAAGGCCAAAGTCATTGACCTGTTGGCTGAATCACATTCTCATGTTGTCCGCTATCAAGGTGGCCACAATGCGGGACACACCGTTGTTGTTGGAGACCAGCGCTACGCACTTCAACTCATTCCAAGCGGAGTTCTCTATGAACACGTCACTCCTGTAATTGGTAACGGTGTAGTGGTTGATCTACCAACATTGTTCAAAGAAATTGACTCTCTGGAAAGCCGCGGTGTTTCGTGCAGCAAACTCATGGTGTCGAGCTTGTCTCAGTTGATTTTTCCATGGCATCAATACCTAGATGCATTGCATGAATCGAAACTGGGTGACGCGAAAATTGGCACGACACTCAAAGGCATTGGGCCTGCATATGCAGATAAGGCTTTGCGAACTGGGCTCCGTGCAGGAATGGTTCGTGACATCACACAATTTGCACAACTCGTTCGTGAACGTGGAACCGCAGCGCACACATTGATCGTTGCGCTTGGTGGTGAACCATTTGATGTTGAAGCAATCGTTCAGCAATTCACTGAATTAGGAAAACGACTTCAGCCATATGTAGCCGACACGGTGAACGCACTACATGAAGCAATTGAAGCTGGTAGCAACGTGTTGCTTGAAGGGGCTCAAGCAACGTTTCTCGATCTTGATCACGGCACTTATCCATTTGTCACATCATCAAATCCAACTGCAGGTGGAGCATGTGCAGGTACGGGAATTGGACCGCGCAATATCTCGCGGGTTGTAGGAATTGCTAAGGCTTACACCACGCGAGTTGGTTCGGGTCCATTTCCCACTGAGCTCGTAGGAGAACTCGGCGACAAGATCGTTGATATCGGACATGAATTTGGAACAGTTACTGGACGCCGTCGCCGACCAGGCTGGCTTGACTTGGTGATGTTGCGCCATGCCGTGCGCATCAACTCGTTAACTGAAATTGCTCTCACAAAACTCGATGTTCTTGACACCTTCGAACAAGTGCGAGTGTGTGTTGGATATGAATTGAATGGGAAACCACTAGAGGGCTATCCAGATGACAGCGACTTACTCGGCAAAATCACTGCTCGTTATGTTGACTTGCCTGGCTGGAAGTCAGAACTTCGCAACTGTCGTTCGTACGACCAACTTCCAGATCGCGCCAAGGCAGTGATTGAACTTGTTGAACAGCATGTTGGTGTTCCGGTCACCATCATCGGTGTTGGACCAGAACGTGATGCATGTGTGGTGCGCTCGTGATTGAACGATACGCACTTGCCGAGATGCAAGAAATTTTTTCAGACCGTTCAAAATTTGCAAGGTTTTTAGAAATCGAACTTCTCGCTACAGACGCGCAAGCAAAATTAGGAATAGTTCCTCAGGTCGAGGCACAAACATGCAGAGCAAAGGCCCCGCTTGTTGACGAAGCATTTGTTCAACGTGTCGCGGAGAGAGAATTAGTTACCGATCATGATGTGGCCGCATTTGTTGACGTGGTTCAAGCAACAATTGGCATGCCTGCTGGCGCATGGATTCACCACGGTTTAACCAGCACAGATGTGGTTGATACCGCATGGTGTTGGATGTTGAAAGACGCAACCGAATTGATTCTTGGCGCAATGAATGAACTCATTGCACAACTGCAAGAACTTTCTCAACTCCATCGCGACACCGTGATGATCGGCAGAACTCATGGAATACATGCCGAACCGACAACGTTTGGTGCAAAAGTTGCACTGTGGGCGTTGCAGGTTGACCGAGACCGCTCGCGCATGGTTGCAGCAAGAGCCGCGATTGCTGTGTGCAAATTGTCAGGAGCGGTTGGAACTTATTCAAATGTGAGCCCCGAAGTCGAGGCTTATGTTGCTTCATCACTTGGGCTTACAGCAGTGCCGGCAACGCAGGTAGTTGCGCGAGATCGTCATGCCGAATTCCTTTGGGCATGTGCATCGCTTGGCTCAACCATCGAAGCCATCGCAGTAGAGCTTCGCCACTTGCAACGAACCGAAGTCAGTGAGGTGCGTGAAGGTTTTAAGGTTGGGCAAAAAGGCAGCTCGGCAATGCCTCATAAAAGAAACCCAATCTCTGCAGAAACGTTGACAGGACTGTCTCGAGTACTGCGGTCAAATTTGCAAACTGGATTACAAAATGTTGCTTTGTGGCACGAGCGCGACATTTCCCATTCATCGGCAGAACGTATTGTTCTGCCAGATTCAGCAATGCTTGCGTATTACATCACCAAGCGACTCACGAAGTTAATTGCTGGTTTAGAAGTAGACAAGGAGCGAATGCTCGAAAATCTTGCAAGCAGCTTTGGTGTTGTGTTTTCACAACCGGTGTTATTGGCGCTTGTGAGTTCGGGAATGTCACGCGATGACGCATATCGAATTGTGCAAGAAGACGCCACCATTGCTTGGCGTGATCGAGTGCAGCTGCGCGAAGTGCTGGAAAAAGATTCACGTGTGAAACTCAGCGAAAAGCAACTCAACGACGCCTTCGACCTCCGTCGATCTCTTGTGCACACAAGCAAGACGCTTGACGCAGCTTCACGCATTGCACAATCGTGATGAGTCGTTTACCTGAATTGGACCCACGCAGAGAAGCACTTCGGCAGCATGTGCTCACTCATTCACTAAAAACGGGAAATTTCACGCTGAAATCAGGTCGTGCAAGTTCGTGGTTCCTAGATACAAAACAGACTGCGTGTAGACCGGATGGAATTTTGCTTGTGGCAGCAGTAGCACTAGAAATTTTGCCAAGTGAAATTGATGCAATAGGTGGACTCACGATGGGCGCTGACCCAGTTGCGTATGGCATAGCGGCTGTGGCGGCAACACAAAATCGAAGCTTAAGAAGTTTTAGTGTTCGCAAAGAGTCAAAAGATCACGGTGTAACAGGTCGAATTGCAGGCGCTCTGCAGCCAGGGGACAAAGTTGCAATTGTCGAAGACACAGTGACACGTGGAACTTCAATTTTTGAAGCTGTGGAAGTTGTGCGTGAATTCGGAGCAATTCCGATGTTTATTTCGGTCATTGTTGATCGAGGTGGAACATGTGCAGAAATGGCAAGAAGCGCTGGAGTACCGTATGTTCCGATGTTGACCGCCCCCGACCTTGGATTTGAGTTTGGATCATGAAAAAAATATTTATGTCGTTATCAATTGCAGCAGTTTTACTTGCCGGCTGCGGATCGTCTTCGTCTACTGATTCAACTGCAGCGAGTGAGGCAACAGATACGACAACAGTTGTGTCAAGTGATGTCGTAGAGATCAACTTAATTGTTGGCGAAAACACAGGGCCGGAGGTGAAACAAACCGTGCCAGTGGGGTCGACGATTCGAATTACATTCGTTAACCCAAATGGACCAGACGAAATTCATATTCACGGCTATGACCTAACAACTGGCGAAATGGAACAAGGACAAGAATCGGTAATTGAGTTCGTTGCGTCAACTACCGGCACGTTTGATCTAGAAAGTCATGTCTCAGAAGAGATCGTGATGATCTTGACTGTTGAATAGCAACAGTCTGAAACTGCAGTGAATCTCGAACAGCTTTTTGACCTCGCGCCTCATGGGCCAGATGTCTTTGTTGGTGAGGGCCACGAGTATCCGTGGGGAGGATTGTTTGGTGGGCACATTGTTGCCCAAGCATTGCGAGCAGCCGCATACACCGTAAGTAGCGAGTTGCTTCCTCACTCACTTCGCGCCTATTTCATTCGACGAGGCGACAACACTCAACCTGTGCGTTACGAAGTAGATCGCATTCGCGACGGAAAGAGTTTCACTACGCGGCGCGTGGTGGCACGACAGCAAGATGGTGCAATTTTGAATCTTGAAGCATCGTTTCAGGTTCAGGAAGATTCGGTAAATGAACAATATGTGCATCCTCAACCAGATCTTCCGTTGCCAGAATCAATTGAAGAGTCATCGTGGAGCACGTTTTTAGAGCGACGAACGATTCCGGCAACACAACTCAACAGTGCCAACAGAATTGGAACGGGACATGTTGCTTCGTGGTTGCGTGCGAAGGATTTACCACTAGGCAATGAGTTGCTCAATCGCTGTGCAATTGCTTATTTGTCCGACGATTTACCTAATGAAAGCGTCATTGAGGGAATTCCAGAAATAACACGGGCAAGCAATGAGGGTCGACGATTTAGTGCAAGCCTTGATCACACGGTGTGGTTTCATCGACCATCTGTAGCGTCGCAGTGGCATTTATATGAGATGAGCTGCATCAATTTCAATGGAGCCCGTGGACTGACATCGGGGTATGTGTTCGCACAAGATGGAACACACATTGCGACGATCGCTCAAGAAACACTTGTGCGAATACGCCCTGAATAAAACTTCTTCCAACTAAACAAACTCTTGTGGTCGGGACCGGCGTCGATCCGGTGACCCTGCGCTTTTCAGGCGCATGCTCTGCCTACTGAGCTACCCGACCTTGAAGAGTGAGAACACTCCCCAGCGGTCCCGACGGGACTTGAACCCGCGACCTCCGCCTTGACAGGGCGGCGTGAACTCCAACTTCACCACGGGACCAATGTTGTGATGTGTTCGTGATGAACGCTTCACGATTGATCGTGTTTATGTATGTACTGCTACTGCTTACTTTTGCACCCCCAACGGGATTCGAACCCGTGCCGCCACCTTGAAAGGGTGGTGTCC
>JAFMJR010000082.1 GCA_017853385.1 Ilumatobacteraceae bacterium
CAACTCACAGAAAGGCTGTTACACGACAGATGAAATACCGACAGACACCCCATCACCTATTCAATTCAAATCTGCAGGCACGTCCGAAAAATGCAGGCGCAATTTGGCGCACCCTGTGTTGGGTGAACGATCAAGTGGCAATCAGCGGAGATCTCTCAGACTTCGACTCTGAAGCACTCGTTCAACTCAACGAATGGATTGATCAAGGAATTACCGACATCATTGACCTCCGTGGCGAGGCATCGCATGAGCGTTTCGTTGCGCAGCACGCACCGCACATCAAGTATCACTGGTTGGGCGTTGATGACGAAGGCGATCGCAGAAGCGACGAATGGTTTGAAGCAATTGAGGCAGCAGCGCAATTGGTCTTGCAAGACCCAAGTCGCAAAGTGGTAATCCACTGTCACATGGGTGTGAACCGCGGTCCATCTGCGGCATTTACAGCACTCATTACGCATGGAGTCGACCCAATCCAGGCACTTACCCAAATTCGGTCAGCACGGCCGGTGGCGGCAATCTTGTACTCCTTCGACGCAGTGCAGTGGTACGCGCAGAGGCAGGGCAAGACCGAACAAGAAGTGGCGGACCTTTTCCAGGCGGTTTATGACTGGCACGTGGAAAACCCACTAGATCTTGCGTATTGCATCCAGCAGATTGGCAATAGATACGCGGCATAAATCGGCGGCAGGTCCCAATGTCACACTTTTGGGACCTGCGTGCGTATAAGGGGTATGACAAACATACCTAACCCAAAAATCACACACATGTACATCCTCGTTGACCGTTCAGGTTCGATGGAATCAATTGCAAATGACGTAATTGGTGGATTCAACACCACCATTTCTGAACAGCAGGCAAATGGTCCGGACGCCAAGCTCACGGTCATTCAGTTTGATTCGCAAGACCCAGCGGCAGTGATGTGCGCAGGCATTCCAATTTTGGAAATGAATCGTCTTGATCGTTCGACATACCAACCTCGGGGTGGAACTCCCTTGTTGGATGCGACAGGTCTATTGATCGGTCGTATTCGTGTTGAGCAAGCAGCAAGAGTCGCAAATGGTCTGGAGGAGGAGGACGTGGTTTTCATCACGATCACCGATGGCCAGGAAAACCAGAGTCGTGAATACAACCTTTCGCAGATCACTCAGTTGATCAATGAGTGCAAAGCAGCGGGGTGGACGTTTGTCTACATGTCTGCAGACCTCAATGCATATGCGGACGCAGCAGCAATGGGTTACGACCGCGGTTCAACGCAACACTTTGCAGCAACTGCAGACGGAGCAGGAAAAGCATTTACGAGCATGTCAAGGAACATGTCAAACATGCGCGACAAGAAGCGTCGCATGGAGGAATTTGATTCCCGTGAGTTCTTTGAAACTGGTAAGGATGCAGAAGACAATTCATGATGAAAAAACCTGCAAGGTACATCATCACTGGAGTGGACGCGACCGGGGTTTCGACCCCGGTCCTTGCTCGTGTGAAGTGTGAAAACAGTTCCGGTTCGTTTGAGAACATCTTTCCTGTTGAAGCTGTGCATGGTTATGCACGAAATCAGCGAGAGGAAGGATTTATCGTGACCGTTGAGTGGTTATATGAGGTGCCACAAGAGGCACAAAATTGGTGGGCAGAGTATTTCATTGCTGTAGGAGGCAAATAACGATGTGGGTCTTTACTGAAACAGGATTTGTAAGCGCAGTTCGAAAGCCAGAGGAGCCGAAGTACATCACCGTACGTGCACGGGAGAAGCAATCGCTTGAAGTGCTTTCAGAGCTGGCAGAAAAGCCAATCATTGACACACCTTACGGTGACTACGCCTATCGAGTACTTGTCACTGATGAGGTGTTCAAGGCCTGGTTGTCAACTTCGGTTGACATGCTGGATTACGACAACTTCAAAAATCGAGTGTGGGACACACGCGGCGACGAATTCCACGACGCTCTTGGAGCAGTGTGGTCAGCCATGTACAAGCTGCAGCAGTAAAGGCCTGGTTTAGGCCGCTTTTGCTGGTGCGTTTCCGCCGAACATTGGTCCTAACAGTCCGCCCAGGTGCTGCGCTTCTTTAACCAGACCGTCAAGTAATCCGGTCATATCCTTCGAGTGCTCACAACGCATTTCTGCTCCCACGACAATCATGTTGTTGTCGCACCACACTCGAACTCCAACTCGGGTGGTGTTTAATCGGTTGATTTCACGGAGTAACTTCACGTTTTGAGTGACATTGTGGAGGACGGTTGAAGTTGCGCGGATAACTGGTTCGATTCCATCAAACAGTTGAATTCGAACGTTGACATCCTTGTATTTCGCTGCAATAAGTCCATTGTCGTGCACAAGGTGGGAGATTTTCTTCTCTTCCAGATACTCGATCATTTGCGGGAAATAGATTTCTGCACCACTGAGTCGACGGTCAAAATTGATTGAGAACTGATCGCACTGGATTTGGAGGTGCTGTCCAATTTCCGAGTTGAAACTGATTGTGAGTTCTGGATCCGAGTTAATGATTAGTCGGTTCATCAGGTTGTCAAGAAGAAGATGACTGAGAGAAAAAGAACCAGCGCCGGTAGTTTGTGCAGGTTGCTTTACAACTGTGTCAGGACATCCGACATAAGACCAGCTGCGTCGCAAAGTGATGCTGTTCTTGTCGATAACTACCTGGCCAAGTGGTGGTTGCGAGAAAAACGACATGAAATCTTCAATGTCAATTGGCATCTCTGCAAGAACGCTGCAGATTCGCTGAAAGTCGCGATATTGGATCTTTGCGGTGACGTTCGGTTCATCTGAAAAGGTTTTGAACTCTGGAGTTTTCTTGCAAACTCCCATTTGTATCTCGCCACCGTTTGATGATGTGATCTTCGCCGCGTCATGTTCAACAGAGAGATTGCAGGTTCCACCTGCGCTATTGAGTGTGTATGCGCTGAGGATAAGTCGACCTGGAATTTGGAATGACCCTTCAAAAGAATGATGGTCACCCGGAATGGTGATCCATGTGTCATCACTATTCATTTGCCACGTGCGCATACCGTTGACGCAGGTAACAAGAACTCCTCGACCTTTGTCTTCTTCAAGTACAGACATGCGGATTGCCGACATGACGAGATCGAGTTCGCTTTCGGAAATGTCTCCGATGTTTACTTTCATGCTGCATCCTTTACATGGAACTTCTTGAGAACTTTGACTGGTGTGTATCCAGTTGGAATGGTGTGCACTTCTTCGAACAACAATGCAAGGTCTTCGCGTGGGGTGCTTTCTGTTTGTGCGCTGGGTGCGTTCACCTGTGGTGAGTTTGTCTCGGTGCGTTCAGGTGTTGGACTAGTTGCCAACTTCGTTTCGTTGCTCATGGTGCGCTCCTTGCGGGTAGGTGTGGTCGGTTTTTATCCCACGGGTGGGTCAGAGATAGTAGGCGAACACAGGTTCGCTTGCACGGCATTTAGGGGCCGTATTGATAAACGCACAAACTTGTTACAAATGTGCCCGAATTTGCGCTATTCCCAGTCCTGGGCCCAATCGTCCCAGTCCACAACGCTGTCGGCGTCCACCTGGGAGGCCGCCTCAACGGTGGCCTGAACGAGGCTGGAGACAACGTCGAGTACGACCTTTCCGTTATTGGGGAGCAGGAAGTCCACCACGCAGGCAGGGGCAATATCCGGCTCTTTCCACCAGTCCAGCAATTGAGAGACCTCGAGCGGTTGCATCACTTTGCACATGATGTCCACAAGGAACGAGCGCTGGTATGTGGTGTCGCCAGGGTTTAACCACAAAGTGATTTTCAACTCGTTGTACAAGTAGTTGGAATGAATTGCCCAAAGCGGAATTGGTTCTGCGGAGCGTGGGTGGATAAGGCTCACCTTGATCATGCTGTGAGCTTCTCCACCAATACCCGTCTGAACTATTCCAGTGAGATTTTGCAGAATTGCGAATTGTTCAAATATCGCGGAGAACTCCTCACTGCGTTCGTCAAACAGCACACGGCAGGTCATCGCGATGTTTTGAATCGCATCGCTTAACCAATCTGCGCGAGAGCGAAGAAGAGGGCCAGAAGAGCTCATTCGCGACCTGCGAGGGGCACTCAGTGAGATCTGTTCGATTGCGTGAGCGTGCTGGTGGGTGAGGCATGGGAATTCCTGATCGCATGAGATGCAGCGCGGATCATCTTTAAGGCCATTGGACATATGAATGGCCGCGATCACCCTTGCGAGATCCTGAGCGGAGTAAAAAGCTTCTCGAATGTTCATTAATGCCTCCCATAGAAAGAAAAGAGCACGTACTCACCGGAGTGAATACGTGCTTGTGGACAG
>JAFMJR010000023.1 GCA_017853385.1 Ilumatobacteraceae bacterium
GCAATTGATGAATACGGCGAAACCGGACTTGTGTATTTAGGTGGGCAGTTCAGTCACGGTTTCCGTAAAGCGCCGATATTTGCCGATAAGGATCAAAACCACAACGGTCTCTATGTTGTTGAAGAAATCACTTTGCGCATTCCTAGCGATGCCGAACGTGCATTTGGTGACAAAGTAGTGGCCTTTGTGAAAAACAAGTTTGGCCAAGCGCCGCTGTATGCGCGCGTAGACATGGTGGTGAACGCACAAGGTGTGCCCGAACTGATGGAACTTGAACTCACCGAACCGTCATTGTTTTTGCATCTCGATGATGCGTCACCAGCACGAGCCGCATTGGCGTTCGCCAACGCAGCCGCAGCAAACGAAAGGTAGTCTTGCCACATGAGCGAACCAATGTCCCCCTCGGTTGGAATGGCTGTATTGCACCTGTTTGGTCACCCAGCAGCAGAGTTTGATGGTCAAGCCGTTGTTGCAGCGGTAAAAAACGCCCAAAGTCGCGGTGTGCAAGTAGTAAGCGTGTCGATGCTTGGCCATAAGGCCGATGTTGCGTTTATGGCAGTTGCCTCCGATATGCGTGAATTACGTACATTTCAGACCGCTATTCAAACCGCTGGAGTATTTGTTTCCGACAGCTACGTTTCAATCACTGAAGTCAGTGAATACGCGGCAAATGTTCCAGAGGAAATGAAGAATGCTCGCTTGTATCCGCAGCTTCCACCAGCAGGTAAAAACGCATGGTGTTTTTACCCAATGTCAAAGCGTCGAGACCCAGAAAACAATTGGTACACCCTGCCGTTTGACAAGCGCAGTGAATTGATGGCTGAACACGGCAAGAGCGGTCGTGCTTTTGCAGGTCGAGTAATTCAGTTAGTAACTGCAAGCGCGGGGTTTGACGATTTCGAATGGGGAGTCACGTTGTTTGCGGTGAACCCTGATGACCTTAAAGACGTGGTGTACACCATGCGATTCGATGAAGCATCTGCTGTGTATGCAGAATTTGGCGCTTTCTACGTAGGAATGGTTACGCCAGTAGAAGAATTGGTCGCAAGTCTGTAACTACTTGCCTTCGCCTTGTTCGCGAAGGAATTGTTCAACTTCATCCATCAACGTTGACGCGTCAGGTTCATCGGCCGCATCGTCGCCTGAGTCTGTTGCAAAATCGAATTGCAATTGACCGTCGTCAACTTCATCGTCAAGGCTCATGCCACTGTCTGACATGGTTTCCAATCGCTCAACATAGGCGGCCAAGTCTTCGTCGTCGTTGACCAACGAGTTCACCTGGTCTTCATAGCGTTCAATCAAATTCATCACCGATGCAACAGGTGCTGGAGTTCCAATAATTTCGCACGCACGACGCATTAATGAAAGTGAAGCTTTTGGCGATGGCACTTGCGACGCATATGCAGGTACAGCAGCCCACAGCGCCGCCGATGGCATAGCTGCCGCGTAGCAACTGTCGTGTAACACACCGACAATTCCTGTTGGGCCCTCATAGCGCGAGCGTTGCAGTTCGAAACGATCTATCAAGTCGTCATCTGTTGCCGTGCCAATGATTTGAACAGGTCTACTGTGAGGAACATCGGCAAGAAGCGCGCCAAGCGTAAGCATCATGGAAGAGCCAAAGTGGTCAGCAACGCCCATCAGTTGTTCGGAAAATGTGCGCCACTTCAGGCTTGGTTCGGGACCAAGCACCAAAATGATGTCGCCACCAGCACCTGACACGTGCCATAAACCAACGGTTGGCCACACAATGTTGCGCACGCCACCATCTTTCAAACGAACGTGTGGGCGAATGGTGGCAAAGTCGGTGAATTCTTCTGGGTCAATTTCGGCAAGCGGCTGTGCGCGCCACCCCTCGATCAAATTGCGAACTGCGTTAGATGCAGCGTCGGCGGCATCGTTCCAACCGGTGAATGCGGTGACAATGACTGGTTGTTTTAACGACGGTTTTGACAACCAACGGACATGATCGAGGGACGACATCTAGGCAGAACGCTACTAGCGTCTGCGCCGAATCGGAATGAGAAAAGTGTCAAAAAGACGCAGTAAATACTTAGTAATTGACCATGCAGACACTGCGATAAGGGTGGCTGCAGAGATGGATCGTGCGCGCCATAGGGTCACAAATCCGGACAGTTCTGAGCGCTCCATTTTCCACAAACGGCCACTTTGACCAGTACCGCCGTACCCAGGGTTTGAGCAATGTGCAAGTGGCGCATGAATATGTAGCGCGTTTCCGTGGTTGGCAATGATGGTCATCCACAGCAAATAGTCTTCAGCAAATCTCTTGGTGTCGGTAAATCGCTCGTGTATTGCAGTGCGCAACATCACTGTTGGAGTAGCCGAGCGATTACGTATGAGGTAGTTGCGCAAAGTTGCATACGACGTGTGTGGAGTATGCGGCAATGCGTCAAAGCGCTCTGACGAACTGAACTCATGGTCGTGAAAACTCATGACACAAGCCGGACTTTTTTGCATGTGGTGCATCTGTATTTCGAGTTTTTGTGGATGCCACATGTCATCGGCATCAAGAAATGCAATGTATTCGCTGGTGGCAAGTTGCCAACCTGCATTTCGAGCCACGCTAGGACCACCGTTTTTCTGTTGCTCAATAACGCGAATGTTCAGTGATGATTGTGTAGCAAAACTGCGAACAACGCTTGTGGTGTTATCGCTGCTGGCATCATCTACTACCAACACCTCATGTGGCGCAATGGTTTGATGTTCGACGCTACGAAGTGCTCGTTCAATAGTTGTGGCGGAATTGAAGCATGGAATTACCACGCTGATTGTTGCAGTGCTGCTCACGTTCTGCGCCCGAGGAAGTTCCAGTAACCGAGCACTTTGTTTTCAATAGTTCGTGCACTATCGCCGGCCCACATGTCGAGCCTGTTTAGCAATAACGGATCGGTATCAGAGTTATTGACGCCCCATTTGCTGCATGCGGCAACGGTGAATCCAACACGCTGAGCAGCGAGTCGCACTTGTTGATTCACGTGACCGTATGGGTACGACATAGTGGTGATTGGCTGTTGCAAGATGTCTTCGAGTTGTTGCTTGCTTGCGAGCAGATCGGTTTGTGCATCAACCTCACTCAACGATGTGAGCGATTGGTGCGTTGCACCATGTGCGCCGATTGTGGCACCAGGAATGGTGGCAAGTTCGCGAAGCTCGGCAGTTGACAGGTAACGCCGATCTCCCGAGGTGAGCTTGCTAGGAGTAACAAAGACATGAAACGGAATGCCACGCTTGCTCAGTTCGGGTCCAACAGTTGACAGTGCGTCGGCGTAACCATCGTCAAAAGTGACGGCAATTTCTGAGCTATTTGCGTGTCGAAACGGCGCAAATGGCATGTGGTGTTGTGTTGAGATTGCTTGCAACGTTTCAATGTGGCGTAAAAAGTCGGCTCTCGACATGGTGTAAATGTTGTGTACATCACCATCTACGCGGTTGCCTACCGCGTGATACATGAGCACTCGCTGGCCGGCTACAGGCGACCCCGGAAGCATTCGCAAGCAGTTACTGATCACACTTGCTACTTGCCGCTTCGCGGTAAACATCAGCACACGCTAATTCTACGGGCTTTTACGCAATAAGGTAGAGACATGACTGTGCAGGTAGAAATTGCAAAGCGAGTAGATAACGACCTCGTCGCAGCATTTCAGCGATTGATACCACAACTTTCAAAGTCGAACCCGGCACCGTCAAAAGAGCAATTGGAATCGATAATTGCGTCCGATTCGTCGCAGGTTTTGATTGCCAAAGTCGATGGAGCAATTGTTGGCTCATTAACGCTCGTGATCTTTCAAATTCCCACTGGAATACGTGCATGGATTGAAGATGTAGTGGTTGATGCAGATGCTCGAGGGAAAGGTGTGGGCGAAGCGCTGAATAAGTTTGCGCTTGACGAAGCTAAGCGTCAGGGTGCAACAACTGTTGACCTCACCTCACGCCCATCCCGCGAAGCAGCAAATCGTTTGTATCAACGCCTTGGTTTCAAGGCGCGCGAAACAAATGTGTATCGCTACGACGTGTAGTTATTTCGTTGTGTCGCGGGCAAAGCAGGTGGCGAGGTGATCGTTCACTAGACCAAGGGATTGCATAGCGGCATACATGGTGGTTGGTCCAACAAATTTGAAGCCGCGTTTTAGTAATTCTTTAGACAACGCAACAGACTCTGGCGAAGTAGCAGGAATATCAGAAAGCGTGCGTGGAGCTCGCTTTGGTTTCTTTGGAGCAAACGACCAGATGAGTGTGGACAACGAATCCAGTTCGTCTTGAACACGCAAGGTTGCTTTTGCGTTAGCAATTGTTGCTTCAATTTTCATGCGATTGCGCACGATGCCTTCATTTTTCATTAAACGAGTGATATCGCGAGAGGTAAATTTGGCAACCTTTTCAGGGTCGAAACTTTGGAACGCTTCACGAAAGTTTTCCCGCTTGCGCAAGATGGTGAGCCAGGAAAGTCCTGCTTGAAAGCCTTCAAGGCACAGCTTTTCATACAACTTCTGATCGTCGGTGACGGGTTTACCCCACTCGGTGTCGTGATATTTCATGTATTGCGGGTCGGAAACGCACCAGGCACAGCGCTTGTTTCCATCGACGCCTTTAACGGTTGATTGTGAAGATTGAGCTGACATGTTGGTGATGTGTGCGCGACAAATTAATAAGTGCGCGCAACATCCCATAAATGATGGATCGGGTCGTGAAGCAAATAGCGACCGAATGACTCAACGGTGAACCGCGCCCCGTCGCTGCGCAGACCCGTGCGGTTCCACTCGCTAGCGGTTATTGCATCGAAGCGATCGGCTAGCAAGTCTCCAGAAATAGCAATTTCGCGACGCACATTTAATGGATCTTGTAAGTCGTACCGATCGTTGATCGCGGTCTCGTCCTGATCCCAGTTAGGAAACATTGGGTCGTCTTGGGTCAGCATCAGCTCAAGCCGAAAATCAAATAGGCGAAATACATCGCGCACATGACAGCCATATTCACTAGGCGACCACACATTTTCCGCAGGCCGCTTCGTGGCGTCTGGGTGCAACAGAATTACTTCCCATTGCGAAGCAATATCGCGAATGTTCATTCCGATATCGCGGGGAATAACAGCGGCTGCGTCAAATGCGCAATCTGGGCACTGGCGCTCAAGCACCCATGTCCAATTTTTGTTGTCAGGTTGTATTGCCACACACCGACTTTACGTCAGGATCTAACGTCCATTTAGTTGCGCAAGTGCGAGTGCCTCACTCAGTGTGCTTGCAGGCTGCAACGTGAGTCCTTTTTGCGAATAGTCACTGCTTGCAGGAACAATCGCCCGAGTGAAGCCCAGCCGTGCGGCTTCAGCAAGTCTGCGCGACATGTGACCAACATGGCGTATTTCGCCGCCCAAACCAACTTCGCCACACACCACCAAATCGCCTGGTGCAGGCGTATTGGTAGCGGCAGAAACCAATGCTAAACACAGCCCCAAGTCGCTGCCTGGGTCGTTTAACTTCACACCACCAACAACCGATGCATACACCTCGTGTTGAGACAAACTGACTCGCGCACGCCGCTCAAGTACAGCAAGCAACATGGCTAAGCGACCAGGATCAAGACCTTGTGCGCTGCGTCGAGCAGGTGCATTGCCCGATGTTGCATTGGTGAGTGCTTGCACTTCAACAAGTAGCGGTCGTTGTCCTTCAAGTGTTGGAACAACAACTGAACCCGGTGTGCCTGGTCGGCGATCTGCCAAAAACATTTTGCTGGCATCGGGTACTCCAACAAGACCAAGTTCGGTCATTTCAAAGAGCCCTAATTCGCTTGTGGACCCAAATCGGTGCTTCACAGCGCGCATAATGCGCAGGGCATGATGACGTTCACCTTCAAAGGACAACACGGTGTCAACAACGTGTTCAAGGACGCGTGGCCCGGCAAGGCCACCTTCTTTAGTTACGTGTCCAACCAAAATGGTGGGAATATTTCGGCGCTTAGCTTCTTGCACCAATCGGTGAGCACATCCACGCACTTGCACTACCGAGCCGGGGGCAGACCCAAGTGCAGGGTCTGCAACAGCTTGAATGCTGTCAATCACTAATAGTTCGGGTTTCACTTTGTCAATAGCTGAAACGATATTGGTGATTGAAGCTTCAGAAAGCAGCCAGAGGTCGTCACGTAATGCATGTAGGCGTTCGGCACGCATACGTACTTGCTGTGCGCTTTCTTCTGCGGTTACATATAACGACTTTGTTGGCCACGATGACAACAACTGCAACAACAATGTGGATTTACCAATGCCAGGTTCGCCACCCACAAGCGTGACTGAACCGGGAACCAAACCACCATCGAGCACACGATCGAGTTCTGAAATTCCGGTAGGTAGTGGTTTGCCGACCGTTGCATCAAGTTTGTTAATTGGCTGAGCTTCGCCTGGTGGAACAAGAGCCATGCCTGCAGCAAGTGTGGTGACTTCGTTTGGGTCTTCAACATCTTCTACAAGTGAGTTCCATGCTCCACACGAATCACACTTGCCAGCCCACTTGTGATGGCTTGCGCCACAATCTCCGCAGTTGTATACCGTGCGCATCTTTGCCATGCGCGAAACTTTAGGCGGTGGGTGTTCGCTTTGAACGGCGGAACCGGGTGAAGAACACGAATCCGCTAAATCCGGCCATGATGACGAGCCACGCGATGAGCAACCAAAACAGCACTGGTGAAAAAATTCGGGCAATTGTTGAAGCAACTGCGGTGTTTTCCGTAACTGCCGCCACGTTTTGTGAACTGCCATCAAATGCCACATTCCAAGTAATGGCATCTATTCCATCGGGAGTGCCCGAGGTGGAGACGACTTTGCCCGGCATGCGTGCGAGAAAAGTAATGCTCACGGCTTGCCCGATGTCTTGATTTGAATCAGCAAGTGCTTGTTTGTATGGGGCGCCACCAATGATTGACAGCAATTTGCCATCTGCAAATGCATTCATTCCACCATTTACCTCGAGGTTGCCCCCAAGGGTAAACGTGGAATCGGTGTCTTTGCCGTCTCGTGACAGAGACATGTTTTTGAATGGACCATATTCTCCACTCAGTTGGTTCAACAACGTGGTGGCTTCTTGCGGATTATTGAAGTGATGTGAAACACGAACCTGCAACCCACCGTCTTGCGTGGACGCAACTTCAGACACTTTCCATCCGGCGGCCTTGGCATCATCGAAACTGAGGTCACTTCCAATGTTTGGATAGTTGGCAACAATTTCTGCATCAACAGTGGTGACTACAGCAAGTGTTCCTGAGCCATTGGGTTTCACATTGAGCGTGACAACGTTGTCTACGCGACATGCACCAAGCAGCACAACTGCAAGCAATAAACCAATGAGTGGTCGAATGCGACCAACACCGCTTTTATTGCTCACGCCAGATTCACTCAGGTGATGAGGCAGTGCCGTCGCCAGCACCAGCAAGCTCTACAGCCGATGGCGGCTTGAACCCTTCAACTGCAGAAAACGTCATGCGCTGTTCGCCTTCGTTGTCTGGGTCTGGCTCGGTTGCAACAACCACAATTTGTCCCGCAGTGAATTGCTTGTTCAGCAGTTTCTCCGACAACGGGTCTTCGATGAGACGTTGCAGAGCACGACGCAATGGACGTGCACCAAGTTGTGGGTCATAGCCGCGCTTTGACAACAGCTCTTTTGCCGACTGCGTGAGTTCGAGACCAATACCCAAACCTTCAAGCTGGCTAATGAGTCGCTTGCTCATGAGGTCAACCATCTGCACAACTTCTTGCATGCCAAGTTCGTGGAACACGATGACTTCGTCAATGCGGTTCAAGAACTCTGGACGGAAGTGACCCTTCAGTGCTTCGTTAACTTTGTCGCGCATGCGTGAATACGACATGGCCTCATCGTTTTTGCCGAAACCAACATTTGCTTTACGCAAATCTTGTGTTCCCAGGTTTGACGTCATGATCAGCACAGTGTTTCTAAAGTCGGTACTGCGACCCTGAGCGTCGGTCAAACGACCTTCTTCAAGAATCTGCAACAACGTGTTGAATACGTCTGGGTGTGCTTTTTCAATTTCGTCAAACAACACAACAGAGAATGGCTTGCGACGAACAGCCTCGGTCAGCTGGCCACCTTCTTCGTAGCCCACGTATCCCGGAGGTGAACCAACCAAACGGCTGACGGTGTGCTTTTCCATGTACTCAGACATGTCGAGAGAAATGAGCGCATCGTCATCGCCAAACAAGAAGTTGGCAAGGGTCTTGGCAAGTTCGGTTTTACCAACACCAGTTGGCCCCAAGAAGATGAATGAACCGCTAGGACGCTTAGGGTCCTTAAGGCCCGCACGGGTGCGACGAATGCTTTGGCTTACTGCCTTAATGGCATCTTCCTGAGCGATGATGCGCTTGTGCAGTTCGGCTTCCATGTTCAACAACTTGGCGGTTTCTTCTTCCGTCAACTTGTACACAGGAATGCCTGTCCAAATGCTGAGCACTTCGGCAATGGCTTCTTCGTCTACTTCGTCAAACAGGTCGATGCCGCGAGCTTTTACATCTGCTTCTTTTGATGCGCGCTCTTCAAGCAACGCACGCTCTTGATCGCGCAGACGTCCGGCCTCTTCAAAGCGCTGTTCTTCAACAGCCTTCTTCTTTGCTTCCTGCACGTCGTTGATCTTGGTTTCGATCTCTTTCAAGTCTGGAGGTGTAGCCATGCGCTTAATTCGCAAGCGACTTCCTGCTTCGTCAATAAGGTCGATTGCCTTGTCTGGTAGGTGGCGGTCGGCAATGTAGCGATCGGCCAAGTTTGCAGCGGCAACCAATGCTTGATCGGTAATGGTTACGCGGTGGTGCTGTTCGTACTTGTCGCGAATGCCCTTCAAAATTTCAATGGTGTGTGCAACTTCTGGCTCTTCCACTTTCACTGGCTGGAAGCGACGCTCGAGAGCGGCATCTTTTTCGAAGTGCTTGCGGAACTCATCAAGCGTGGTTGCACCAATGGTCTGCAATTCGCCACGAGCAAGCATTGGCTTCAGAATTGATGCTGCATCAATTGCGCCTTCTGCTGCACCTGCGCCTACGAGTGTGTGAATTTCGTCGATGAACAAAATGATGTCACCGCGAGTCTTAATTTCTTTCAACACTTTCTTCAAGCGCTCTTCGAAGTCGCCGCGATAGCGACTACCTGCAACAAGCGCACCAAGGTCGAGCGTGTACAACTGTTTGCCAGTCAACGTTTCAGGCACATCGTTACGCACGATCTTTTGTGCAAGACCTTCAACAATTGCAGTTTTACCAACACCAGGCTCGCCAATAAGGATTGGGTTGTTCTTGGTGCGGCGCGAAAGAATTTGCATCACGCGTTCCATCTCGCGCTGACGACCAATTACTGGATCAAGCTTGTTGTCTTTCGCCAACTGTGTGAGGTTGCGACCGAACTGGTCAAGAATTTGGCTTCCACCTTTTTCTTGTGGTTCGTCTTTCGCTCCAGCAGGTGCACCTTCAGATTTTCCAGAAGGACCCTGGTAGCCCGACAACAGTTGAATTACCTGCTGACGCACTCGGCTGAGATCTGCGCCAAGTTTGACCAACACTTGTGCGGCAACGCCTTCGCCTTCACGAATGAGTCCGAGCAAGATGTGCTCGGTGCCGATGTAGTTGTGGCCAAGCTGCAAGGCTTCGCGCAATGAGAGTTCAAGAACTTTCTTGGCGCGTGGTGTAAACGGAATGTGGCCAGATGGCGATGATCCGCCTTGGCCAATGATTTCTTCTACTTGGGCACGTACTGCCTCGAGCGAAATGTTGAGCGACTCAAGAGCTTTGGCGGCAACGCCTTCGCCTTCGTGAATGAGTCCGAGCAAGATGTGCTCGGTGCCGATGTATGAATGATTGAGTAGGCGGGCTTCTTCTTGAGCCAGCACAACGACCCTTCGGGCCCTATCGGTAAACCGTTCAAACACTGGATAGACCGCCTTTTTCTCGCTGCAAACCTTGGTTGAAGTGTACCTGTGGGTGGTGACGCCTTCCTGTTGTACTTGACACACGCACGAAAATCTCGGGGGTGTGAGGCATTGAAATGAGGGGTTTCTCGCACCTTCGTTCGTCGTTTCACAAGCCACCCTGCCTAGCCTTGAAGCCATGGCCGTTGCCTCGCCACTACTTGAACTTTCGCAAATGGACGTGGATCGCGATCGCGTTGAAGCCGCCATGTTGCATGCAGTTCGCACCCGCGACGCCTACCTCACTCAAATTGCGAGCCACCTAATTGTTGCTGGAGGCAAGCGGTTGCGCCCGGTGATGACTATTGCTGCCGCAAAGGTGGGAAGTTCCGAACCAGTGTCCGATGACGTGATTCTTGGTGGAATTTCTTGCGAACTCGTGCACCTTGGGTCGTTGTACCACGATGACGTCATGGACGAAGGCGTCACTCGACGTGGCGTTGAAACAGTCAATGCAAAGTGGGGAAATCTGCAAGCCATTTTGGCGGGCGATTTCTTATTGGCGCGTGCGTCTGAAATTGCGGCTGGTCTGGGCAACGACATTGCAGGCTTGCTGGCACGCACCATTAGCCAATTGTGCGAAGGCCAAATTGAAGAACTGCGCTTTACCTACAACGTGTCGCGAGCTATTCCTTCGTATTTGTTGAGCATTGAGGGTAAGACTGCATCGTTGTATTCAACGGCAGCTCGAATTGGCGGACTTGTTGCTGGTCATGATGCTTCGGTAGTCGATGCGCTTACGAATTACGGAACATCCTTTGGCATGTTGTTTCAAATCATTGATGACATCTTGGACTTAACTGCAACTGATGAACAGTTGGGCAAACCTTCGGGTCACGACATGGAAGAAGGCGTGTACACGCTTCCAGTCATGCTCACACTTGCTTATGGCGGAAATACCAGTGATGAACTGCGCGAAATGTTGGGTAAACCGCTGACACAAACTGAGCGTTTGCGAGCACTGGAAATTGTGCGTGCAGGTGATGGCATTGCGCGTGCAATTGAAACCGCAAAGAGTTACGTGCAGCTTGCTGAAGCAGAATGCAATCGAATGCCTCAAGGTGAAGCAACAGATGCGCTACGAGCAGCACCTGGTGCGCTTCTTAGTTCTGTAATTGCCTAATCGCGTTCGCGGCTGCAATTCCTGAAAGCGCGGCACCTTCTACTTTTGGTCCACCCATCGCATCGCCCGCAATGACCAATGATTCGTGCTGCCAGATTCGTTGTGGCCATGGCGTGCGCGGTGTAGCGAAACGCCACTTCTTTATTTGGCTCTCAACAATTCGTGCGTTTCCTAGCCATGGCTCTATGTGATGAACCAGCAAGTGATGTAATTCGTGTTGATCGTCGTCCCAATGCTGTTCGCTAAATGCTGGTGAAAAATGGGCAGTGATCGCTGGAATATGCGAGATGCCTTTCATGTAATTGTCAGCAACAATCTGCAGGTAATCATTGGGGTTTTGTACTGCCCCCGGTGCGGGTACTGCGCTTTCACTATCTAGTACGGCAAGTAATCCAATGGTGCGGTCATATGCGCACTGCAACAGCGCCTCAGGCACTTCTACGTGGGCAGTGATAAGAAGCGAATAGGTTTGCGGAAGAGGACACGTAACGACAAGTGCGTCTGACTGAATAACCGTGCCATCGTCAATTTTTGTTGACCAAGACATGTTTGTATTTCGAGTTACTTCAAATGCAAAGGTATTGCAGCGAATATCTAATCCGTGCGCAAGGTGTTTAGCAATTGCGTTCATGCCATGAACACCGATGTAGCGAGAATGACCATCGTGTTGTGAAAAACCTCTGCACCATTCGCGCACTACGCCGGCTTTAATCCACTGCTGAACGTGAAAGTCAAAGTCATTGTCACGCACTGTGAAAAATTGTGCGCCGTGGTCCAGTGTCGCACCACCAATTCGACGTGTTGCAAGGCGACCACCAGGGCTTCTGCCTTTATCAATGACAACAACGTGGTGTCCTTCGCGGTGTAATTCTTGAGCAGCCATCAGACCTGCAAGGCCAGCACCGATGACAACGACTCTCATAGCTATACGGCTAGTTGATGTTCGGCTGAATGCGCGGCTTCTGTGCGCTGTAAGAACTCAATCAAAATTTTATTAAACGTCGACGAATGTTCCATCATCAAACCATGTGCAGCACCCGAGATCACTACCAGTTCAGCATTTGGAATTCGTTCTGCTATCTCTTCACTATCGCCGCGTGGTGTGAGAATGTCTTGGTTGCCAACGATCACCATGGTGGGAGCAGAAATGGTGGATAACTGATCCACTAAATCTTCGCGTGT
Organism: Ilumatobacteraceae bacterium; assembly: GCA_017853385.1. Lineage (GTDB taxonomy): Bacteria > Actinomycetota > Acidimicrobiia > Acidimicrobiales > Ilumatobacteraceae > UBA3006. Next base: position 12,275 of record JAFMJR010000023.1, read on the forward strand.
ATTCAAAATGGCGTCAATTTGCGAAACAAATGAGTGGCGCGGGCGCAGAGCCGCAAGTGGTCCCATCCACGTGAATGCAGGGACAAGTCGGCGAAATGAACGTGGGCTCATCACCCACTGTGCCGCTTCTTTTCCAACTTCGATCATGCCCTTTTCTGCTGCAGTTTTAGCCCACGATTGCAACAGCTCTTGGCGCCAGGGGTGATTTCTGCACGCAGTGCATACCAGTGTGAGCGAACGAACACGGTCGGGGTATTTCACTGCGATGATTTGACTAATCACACCGCCCATTGATGCGCCAACAACATGTGCATGGTCGATACCTGCGGCATCTAATACCGCGATTGCATCATCTGCCATTTGTTCAAGCGTGAACGGTGAAGATGGTTTGTCGCTTCGCCCGGCACCGCGGTTATCTAACGAAATACATCGAAAACGTGTTGCCATAGCAATGCGCTGCAAGTTCCAAGCATTCTTGCTTGCACCAAGACCCTGAATCATGAGAACGGGAGTTGCGCCAGGTTTGCCGGTTATTTCGTAGTGAATTCGGGTGCCATCAGAAGCTGCAACGAATGGCATGACTATGCAACCTTGCGTGTTGGTTGAATACGAATCACACTTGGCCATTCATAGAGGCGGGTGAGAACTTGTTTTGTATTGTGCACTGGTTCAAAGTTGAGCATCTTCAACATCGATTCCGATGCAGCCAATCGGCCGTGCGATAGAAGTTCAACAACGTGTTCGGGTACTGGAGCACCAGCAAGCTTCGCTAAAGACTTTGCGGCCCACCAACCTGGCCCGATAGTTGGAATAGCCAAGCGATGGCCAAGTGCTGCGGCTTGCGCAATACTCACTGATCCATCTGCAACCACGTTGATCGCTCCGTGTGGCTGGTGTTGTGTTGCTGAAACAAAAGCTTGTGCAGCATCGCCATCTTCAATCACGGAGAAGCGCGCAGAACTAAGCGGGTTAAAGGGAACAGCGGGCAGGCGCAACATGCGCCCAAGAGGGCTTGGCACATGAGGGCCAACAACTGGAGCGAGTCGCAACATTGTTGCGGCTGTTCCGCGTGCAATTGCCAACTCACTGACTTTGTGTTCAAGACCAAGCAACATGTGGCCAAACAGTGATTCGGGCTCTAACGGTTGGTGTTCGTTTGGAATGCGAGGTGAGTGACCGTGTTTTCCATACACCTCAATACCGCTGCGCAGCACTACTGACTCTAAAGCCGAAACACTGTGTGCTGCTGCAAAAACAGCATCAGCGAACTGATTGGTGAAATGTTGTGCATCGTGTGAAGACAATCGTGCATCTGGTTCCCACACACCAAGGTGAATAATCACATGTGGATTCGCATCCACAATAATTTGGGAAATTTCGTCGAGTGCATGTGGCTCTACTACATGCACCATGGTGCGGCGAAGCCTGCGTCGTGGAGGGTTGGCATCAAGGCCAACAATTTCACCTACCCACGTTTGCTCTTCTAAAAGCGCACCGACGCGTGAGCCAAGTTCTCCACCGATACCGGTGACAACAACTCGGCGACCACTCATTAACGAAGTTCGTGTGCTCGAAGAATAAGTTCGCGCGAGTCGGGGTCTAACTGACGACCACCAATTCGTTCAGTGAGAATGATCGCTTGCGAGGCATCATCAACTAATCCTGACCAGCGGATATATCCACCCATTAGACCCACAAGGCGGTCGCTTACTTCTTCTGCATGCACAATGATTTTGTTGTTATTGCGCAACAAGTCATGAATATCGTTAAAAAACACCTTGAGCCATTGATCCATATCGTCAAAATTGACGAGTGGACGATGCCTGTATGGCATGTTGAGTTCGTCGTAGTTGTGCAAGTTGTGTGGCGCGCCAATGATGGAGATCACACAGCCAAAATCGTTTTCGCGAAGCCAAATAATTTCTTCTTGGCGACGAACTCGTCGGTGATTTGCCCCAAATCCACCTGGTCGTTCGCAAATAGCCAACTTGTCTTTAATGATCCAGGTGAGGTTTCGAGGGGTAATTCCAAGGGCCCATTTACCCCGCAGTTTTGGTGGCATTATCGACTTTCCTTGTTGCGAATGAGGACTGAGTTCAACATCAGGCGAGACGATACACCAATAAAAACGGTCGGTGTTTCAGAAACCGCTCTTTATTTAGTGGATTCTGGCTCGGTAATTCGCAACCGCTGCTGACTGCGACGAACTTGTCGCCCAAGTCCGATATCGCAAGCGGGCGTATTTCCTCGGGCAACGTCAAGCACTCGCTCAACGGTTGCACTATCGGGCACTAATGGGTTGGTAAGCCAGGTGCGAACAGCGCGGCGAGCGAGTGCAAGTGGCGCTTGTGCCAAGGCAAGAGCATCAGTGGGGTCGAGAGATTGAGCAAGCTCATTGAGTAAGTCGTCGTCATCTCGTAATAGTTCCGCCTGCCGGGTGAGTACTGGCGTCATGTCGCGTTTAGCTAGCGACGATAAGAGCGGAAGAACCTCATGACGAACGCGATTGCGTTGAAATCGTGAGTCATCATTGGATGGATCGTGAAAAACTTTTATACCTAGTTGTGTGCAAAGTTCTTCGGTCTCACTTCGTCGTAACTGCAGCAATGGACGCTGATGAGATGGCTGCATTCCTGCAAGCCCTCGTGTTCCTGAACCGCGCAGCAAATTAATGAGAATGGTTTCAGCCTGATCATCTGCAGTGTGCCCGGTTAATACCCCAGATGGCAAGACTGCATAACGTGCTTCACGGGCACGCGCCTCAAGATTCGTACTCGAATCAAAAGTTACGGTTCGGGTTTCGCATGATGCTCCAAGTTGGGCGGCGAGCTTTTGGACCAACTCTGCTTCTGTGTGTGAATTCTCGCGAAGCCCATGGTCTACGTGCCAAGCGGTGACATTAAGGTTTGCGGCGCACGCAAGCACCAAGAGTGCAACGGAATCAGCACCGCCAGAAACTGCGCAGTCAACATGTGTTCCCGAGGCGGGAAAATTGCATCGTGTAAGTAGGTGATCTACAAGTGGCAGTGCACGTGCAGTGTTAAGCAGCGAAGGCATTAGCCCCGCAGTATTACTTCAGCGCTTTGCGCTGTTTACGATTTGGATACTTGGTCATGGTCACTTTGGCCACATATCCAATAATTAAGTTGACAACGGCGAGTCCGCCAACAACCAACAAAATGAGACCCAACCAGAAATGCCATACAACTGCGATCATGGTGTCAATGGTAGCCAGCGACCTAGCTGTTATCTAGATCTTCTTGTAAATCAGTGCCAAAACACTCTTGAATGCGGGTGATGAGCGAGTTTGGCATGGGTTCTTGTTTGGCTGAAAGTTTCACAATGTTGCGGAGTTCGGCGTGAAACTCAAATGTCTGTTGGCAATCTACGCAGCCTTCTAAGTGTGATGACAGGTCACTAATTGCTTCTGACGCAAGTTCGTTATCAAGAAATCGATCAAGCTCTTTCAAGGTTTCATTGCAATCAGCCATTTGCTTAGTCCTTTTCCGAAATTAGGTGACGCTTGGAGGCGTAGTCATATAACGCTTCTTGCATCGTTTTTCTTCCCCGATGCAGTCTTGACATCACGGTGCCAATGGGAACTTCCAAAATGTCGGCAACTTCCTTGTAACTAAAGCCTTCTACGTCATTGAGCAGCATGGGCAATAGGAAGGTTTCTGGAAGATTTTCGATGGCTGCGCGTACTTCGGCTGCTGGGAAAAGATCAAGAAGTTGTTCCTCTGCACTGTCAGACAGCCCGGCGAGAGTTGGCAAACGCTTGTATAAAAACAGATCTTCGACTGAGCCCAGATCTGATTCCTGGGGTCGGCGCTGTTTGGAACGATACGTATTTATAAATGTGTTGGTGAGAATGCGAAATAACCACGCTTTAAGATTCGTACCTTCTTCAAAGGACGCGAAGCTACGAAATGCTTTTAGGTAGGTCTCTTGAACAAGATCTTCGGCATCAGATGCGTTGCGCGTCATTCGCAGCGCTGTGCTGTACAGGCTTTGTGCGTATTGCATGGCTTCAGTGGTGAATTGATTTTTATCGGCCATACACCACCACCGTATTACACGAGTTGGTGGCTGAACTAGATTGCATATCTATGCAAAGAGAAGTAATCATTAGCAATCAGGGCATGTCGGCATCAGACGTGCTTGAAATTGCGCGCCACAACGCTGTGGTGAAGCTTTCAGAAACTGCACTGAGCGCAATGGCGCAATCCCGAGCCCACATTGATGCGCTTGTTGCTTCATCTCAACCCGTATACGGGGTGTCGACAGGCTTCGGCGCACTTGCCAACCGCTATGTATCGGTAGAGCAACGTGCTCAGCTTCAACGCTCGCTCATTAGGTCTCATGCAGCAGGAGTAGGCGCGCCAGTTGAACGTGAAGTGGTTCGTGCGCTGATGGCATTGCGACTAAAAACTCTTGCTTCGGGGCGCACTGGTGTGCGACCAGTTGTTGCAACCACGATGGCTGCATTGTTGAATGCAGGAATTACACCACTTGTTCGCGAGTTTGGATCACTTGGGTGTAGCGGAGACCTTGCACCTCTTTCACATTGCGCACTCGTATTAATGGGCGAGGGCGAGGCAGTTGACGCTCACGGTGTTCAAAGATCAGTGCCTGAGTTGTTGGCCGAGGCAGGAATTTCTCCTATTGAGCTGCAAGAAAAAGAGGGACTTGCGCTCATTAATGGCACCGATGGAATGCTTGGCATGTTGCTTATGGCGATTGCCGATGCATCACAGTTGTGTGACTCCATCGACATCATCGCCGCAATGAGCGTTGAGGCACAGTTGGGAACAGATGCAGTATTTAGGCCAGAACTTCACGAATCACTACGCCCACATCCTGGTCAAGCAATCAGTGCTGCGCGCATGCTCGCAGCACTCAAAGATTCTCCAATTGTGGCATCACACATTGAAGATGATGATCGTGTGCAGGATGCATATTCATTGCGTTGTGCGCCACAAGTAACTGGAGCAGTGCGCGACACGATTTCTTGGGCAACAACTGTTGCCGAGCGCGAACTTGCTGCAGCAATTGACAACCCGGTGGTACTGCCAGATGGCAGAGTGAGTTCAAATGGAAACTTCCATGGTGCACCAGTTGCATATGTCTTAGATTTCTTGGCTATTGCACTGGCCGACCTGGGTTCAATGTCTGAGCGTCGCACCGATCGCATGCTCGACCGCGCTCGTTCGGCCGGTCTTCCACCATTTCTTGCAGACGATCCAGGTGTTGACTCTGGTTTGATGATTGCGCAGTACACGCAGGCTGCATTGGTGTCGGAAAACAAGCGCCTTGCGGTGCCTGCAAGCGCAGACTCCATTCCAAGTTCGGCAATGCAAGAAGACCATGTATCAATGGGTTGGAGCGCAGCGCGCAAACTGCGTCAGTCGGTAGTAAACACTCAACGCATTGCGGCAATTGAATTACTCACTGCCGCACGTGCACTCGACCTGCGTGCACCACTACAACCTGGCCCTGTAACTAAATCGGTTCGAGATCGATTGCGAGCCACAGTTGCCGGCCCAGGACCAGACAGATATTTGTCGCCAGAACTAGAAGCAGCGGTTGCCTTTGTTCAGAGTGGTGGTGTGCTGAGTTAGTTACTCAGCAATCAACTGGCTCTAATTGTCCCGTTGACACGTCATATATAGCGCCAGCAACTGATACACCTTTTTGCAATAGCGGATATGACCGAATACGAGTCACATCTAATTCCAATGCGGCTCGTTGGTCAGAAACCGTACGAAACTCAAGGCTACGGGTGTCTACACCAAACTGGTGCTGAATAGATTCATGAATTGTCGCCTCGTCCTCATTTGCCATTCGACAATCGGTATGAGGCATTACCAGCACGCGGTTAACGCCGAGTAGGTACGAAGCTAATACAAGGGTTCGAAGTACGTCATCAGTGACGCGTGCACCTGCATTACGCAAAATCTTTGCATCGCCAGCCTGCATCCCAACTGCGGCAAGCGGACTGATTCGAGAATCCATACAGGTGACAAT
>JAFMJR010000083.1 GCA_017853385.1 Ilumatobacteraceae bacterium
TTGCGCCGTTAGCGCAATAGGTCTGCCAATCCTGGTCGAACGTCATGCCCCAACCACTTGCTGGTGTCATCTTCAAGAACCAGCACATTGCAATGGCAACGATGAGGCCCCAGTTTGAACCAATGATTGGAATCTTCTTGATAATGCCTGACAGCTGGATGGTGCCAAGTACCGAATCGACAACGGTCGTTACGGCGCCGAGCAGGAGGGCTGCTAGGAGTAAGTATCCAAGTGTGTACATGATTATTTCCCCAGTTCTGTGGGCGTCGTTGCCCACGAATTCGACCGTAAATGACATTTGTCACCAAGTGGTGGATTACACGAGATTGCAACAATTCGTCCCATGAAATGGGCAAAATATCGATTTTGTAACACTTGTAACGACATAAAGTTGGCGCGATGAATGGGGAAGTTGCTGATGGTGAAATGAACGGCCCTTGGTCGCCATTACGCATTCCGTTGTATCGATCACTGTGGATCGCAGCTTTGGTGTCAAACGTGGGCACTTTCATGCACATCGTTTCAGCAGGGTGGGCAATGACATCACTCACCGAGTCGCCGACACTTGTGGGGCTTGTGCAAACGAGTTGGGCAGTGCCGGGGTTCGCACTTGCCTTGCACGCCGGTGCGTTTGCCGACATGGTCGAACGCAAACGGCTAATCGCACTTACGCAAATTGTCGCCTTGCTTATTGCCGCGGTTTTGGGGGTGCTTGAACTGTCTGGTCATCTTGGTGTGACCACGCTGTTGGCAGGAACATTTTTTGAATCGGTCGCATTAACGATTGCAGCTCCTGCGTTTATGGCACTTACGCCTCAGCTTGTTGGCACGCAGTACTTGTCGCAAGCGTTTGGGCTTGATTCGGCATCGCGAAACATTGCGCAATCAATTGGTCCAGCTCTCGCCGGAGCAGTAATTGCATTTACAAGTCCTGGCGCTGTGTTTTTGTTGAACGCAGTTTCATTCGTAGGGATTTTGATAGTGGTTCGCAAGATGCCAACGTTTGACCTTCATATTGATAGCGCAGCGAAAATCAATCATGTAATTAAAGAAGGAATCAGGCATGTTGCTCATACCGCAGGTTTGCGCAATATTGCTCTCAGGCTTGCCATCATGCTCGGCGCAACTGCTTCGTTAAATGCAATGTTGCCTGTGGTTGCGAAAGATTCGCTCAATGTTGATGCAAGCGGGTTTGGTGTTTTGGCCGGAGCGCTTGGTGTTGGTGCCGTGCTTGCAGTGTGGTTGCTGCCGTGGTTACGAAACCACATGAATTCAGAATTGATGTTGTTCGCTGCAGCTGCGACTTGGTCGGTTGCGGTGTTCGGATTTGCCCTTGCTCGCATCATGGTGTTTGCAGTGCCGGCACTGCTGTTGAGTGGCGCAGCATTGATGGTCATGATCAACACGCTGTTTTCCGCGTTTATCGCCGAGTTGCCACAACATTTGCGTGGTAGGGGATCATCAATTGGCATGTTGATGGCGTGGCTTGGCACCTCGATGGGGGCTTTTATATGGGGTCTCTGTGCGTCAAGCACCAATGTTCGAGACGCGTTGGTTATTTCGTCTCTAGTTACTGTGCTTGCTGGCGCAGCAAACCGAATTGCACTTCCGCTTGGGGCAGAAGCGAATTAAGCGTGAACGGTGAGGCGACGAACAGCTTCCACTACAACATCGTCAACCGTGATGCTTCCGGCTTCAACTGCCTGAGCAAGGTCAACGCGCATTTCGTGTTCCCAGAATCGCTCAAGGTGCGCAACGGTTGACTTAACTGCATCCAGGTTGCTGTCTGCAGCAAACTGACGTGCAATTTGATTAGCCATGCGCACCAATGCGCTTAAGCGGTGTGCTGGATGATCTAGTTCTGCTGTTGCTGCGCTGCGTCCTGGAGACACTTGCACTGCCGTCACTTTGTATTCAGGGCAGTTGGTAGCCCAGTCAGAGTTGTCGGTAGTAATCACGTTTGCACCGCTGATTGGGTAGTGGAACGTGGTGTACACCACACCAGGAGCAACTCGTTCGGTGACATGTGCTCGAAGCACAGTGTTTCCCACGCGGCTTGAAATGGTGACTTCTTCGCCGTCATGTACGCCGCGCTCTTGTGCATCGCTTGGGTGAATTTCCAAAATGTCCTCTGCATGCCAAGCAACATTCTTAGTGCGACGTGTTTGTGCGCCTACGTTGTATTGGCTGAGAATGCGGCCGGTAGTAAGTAGAAGTGGGAACTTGCGCGTCGACTTCTCTTCGGTTGGGACATATGGCGTTGGAGTGAACTTGCCAAGACCGCGCACAAACTTTTCTTTGTGCATGATTGGAGTGCCATTTGGGTTGGCGTCGTTGCATGGCCACTGCACGCTTCCTTCTGCATCAAGGCGAGCAAATGAAACTCCCTTGAATGTTGGGGTAAGTGTGGCGATTTCGTCCATGATCTCGCTTGACTCGTTGTACGACATTGGGTGACCAAGCGCATTTGCCAATTCACACACAATTTGCCATTCGTGTTTGCCAGTTTGCGGGCGCATTGCAGGGCGGACGCGGTTAATACGACGCTCAGCGTTGGTGAATGTGCCGTCCTTTTCAAGGAATGAAGTGCCAGGGAAGAACACGTGAGCAAAACGAGCGGTTTCGTTCAAGAAGAGGTCTTGCACAATGACGCACTCCATTGCGGTCAATGCGGCTTCAACGTGAGCAGTGTTGGGGTCGGACTGAGCGATGTCTTCGCCGTGAACGAACAAGCCTTTGAAGTTGCCGTCGATTGCTGTGTCAAACATGTTTGGAATTCGCAAGCCTGGTTCAGGCTTAATGACAGCGCCCCAAAGTTGTTCAAACATGGTGCGAGTGGCGTCGTCGCTTACGTGGCGATATCCCGACAATTCGTGTGGGAACGATCCCATGTCGCATGAGCCCTGCACATTGTTTTGTCCGCGCAATGGGTTTACACCAACACCGTCGCGACCAAGGTTGCCGGTTGCCATAGCCAAGTTGGCCATACCCATCACCATGGTGCTGCCTTGGCTGTGCTCAGTAACGCCAAGTCCGTAGTAGATAGCGCCATTGCCACCGGTTGCAAACAGGCGAGCAGCCGCGCGAACTTGTTCGGCTGGAACGCCAGTGTGGGCTTCCATTGCCTCTGGGCTGTTTTCTTGACGCGAAACGAACTCGCTCCAAATTGCATACTCGGTTGGTTCGCAGCGCTCGGAAATAAAGGCATCATTTGTCAACTTTTCGGTCACGATGACGTGAGCAAGCGAGTTGATGACTGCAACGTTGGTGCCTGGCTTCAACTGCAGGAAACCAGATGCTTCGATATGAGCTGTTTTAACCAGGTCAATCTTGCGTGGGTCAACAACGATCAGCTTTGCACCTTCGCGTAAACGCTTCTTCATACGCGAAGCAAACACTGGGTGAGCATCGGTTGGGTTTGCACCAATCAACAAAATGACATCGGCATATTCAACCGACTTGAAGTCTTGGGTGCCTGCTGAAGTGCCAAATGCATTGCTCAAGCCGAATCCGGTAGGCGAGTGGCATACACGTGCACATGTATCAACGTTGTTGTTACCAAATGCTGCACGCACCATTTTTTGCACCACGAATACTTCTTCGTTTGTGCAGCGTGACGATGTGATTGCGCCAATTGATGCCTGACCGTGACGAGCCTGAATGTCTTTGAGTTTTCCGGCTGCGTATGCAATTGCTTCTTCGAAAGAAACTTTCTTCCATTCATCGGTAATTGATTCACGAATCATCGGCTCGAGTTGGCGATCTTGGTGGTTTGCATAACCCCAAGCGAAGCGGCCCTTCACGCATGAGTGGCCTTCATTTGCTCCACCATTTTTGTATGGCGTCATGCGAACGACGGTTTCACCTTGCATTTCGGCCTTGAACGAGCAACCAACTCCGCAATATGCGCAAGTGGTGAGCACGGTGCGACGTGGTTGGCCAAGTTCAATGACCGTGTTTTCGGTCAACGTTGCTGTTGGGCATGCCTGCACGCAAGCACCGCACGACACGCAAGGTGAGTCAAAGAAGTTGCCATTGAAACCTGCTGCTACGCGTGAACCGAATCCGCGACCTTCAATGGTGAGAGCAAAGGTTCCTTGAATCTCTTCACATGCACGAACGCAGCGGTTGCACACAATGCACTTTGATGAGTCAAAGGTGAAATATGGGTTTGAGGTGTCTTTCCCAAGACTGAGGTGGTTGGCGCCGTCGTATCCGTAACGAACATCGCGAAGCCCAACAGCGCCAGACATGTCTTGCAATTCGCAGTCGCCGTTTGC
>JAFMJR010000084.1 GCA_017853385.1 Ilumatobacteraceae bacterium
ACAACTTGTGTGCTCATGCTCGTGCGCCTTTTGTTGAGCGAGTCACAATTGCCGAGGCAATCATGTTTACCGTAAGCGTGAGCAAGAACAGTACAAAGCCTGCGGCAACAAGTGCCTTCAATTCATCTGGAGTTGCTTCGCCGAACTTGGTGGCAATAAGCGATGCAACGTTTCCGCCTTCTGATTCCAAAATACGGAAGGTGTAACGGAAGTTGATGTTGAGCAACAAATACACCGCAATGGTCTCACCAAGAGCACGACCAAGGCCAAGCATTGCGCCGCCCACCACTCCACTCTTGCCAAATGGAATGACCACTGTGCGAATTGCTCCCCACTTTGTTCCACCAAGCGCATAACAAGTGTCAACTAATTCGCGTGGCGTACGTGAATACACCTCGCGAGCCACCGAAGTTGTAATCGGTATTACAAGTGAAGCGAGTACGCAGCCCGCGACAAATGGGCTGCGACCGAAGTTGTCCGAGATGGTGCTGAAAAGCGGAAACCACCCAAGTCGATCAGACAGGAAATATGACCATCGCTCACCAAAACTGGTAAATACTTGCACACCCCAAAGACCAAAGATGAGCGAAGGAATTGCTGCAGCAAGATCGAGCAATGCGACCAAAACTCTGCGCACTTTTTGTGGCGCATAAAACTCTAAATACAACGCGCCTGCCATAGACATTGGCACGGCGAACAACAATGCGATGACCGAAACAATGACTGTTCCAACAAGCATCGGACCAATGGAGAAGTCGTTTGGAATAACTCCGTCTTCACTTCCTGCAGTCCAGTTTGAACCAGTTAAAAATTTGAAACCAGAAGTGCTGAAAACTTCAATTCCTCGCGCAAACAAAAATGCGCCGATCAACCCAAGCAACACAAGCGATGTCATTGCACCGGCGGTCACAATGCCGCGGAAAACCTTGTCGCCTCGACTATGCACCACATGCATTTCGCGCTTTGTCGGTGCTGCCAAATTCACGCCCGAATCTTGACAGTGGCGGGTTATTGCGAGGTGAGGTTTAGGTAAACGGCAGGTGAACAGTTATCCGGAAATCGCGGCAACAAATGCCTCTGGCGCCGGTGTTTCAACCGCCACTACTGCTGGGCGAGTTCCCGATGTAAAGACAACCAGTACCTGCTTGGCCCGATACACCGACATGAAAGCGCGACTTCCGGCTGGCAGCCCAGCCGATTTCCGCAAACTAAATGTGCCCGCGCACACCACACCAGGCAAATAGCTGCCCCACAAACGAAGGCGTAGCAATTTGATAGCGGATTTTCTGTCGATCACTTTGGCCGACACGATGTTGGAACGATCGATCACAACACGACGCTTCAACGCCCACAGCGCATCAATGCCCGTCAAGGTAACGACAAGTTGATTCGTGGTGAGTTCAGTTTTTACCGCCATAGCGGCAGCAACACTACTTCGCTGCTGCGAAACCAGCTTCCAAGTCGGCGAGGATGTCGTCGATGGTTTCGAGACCAACCGAAAGACGCACGAGACCTGGATACACACCCGTTGACTTTTGTTCTTCTGGTGTGAGCTGACTATGAGTTGTTGATGCTGGGTGAATTACCAAGCTGCGCACATCGCCAATGTTGGCAACGTGACTGTGCAACTTAAGTCCGGCAACAAACTTTTGTCCGGCTTCAACGCCACCCTTGATGTTGAATGCAAGTACTGAACCGAAACCTTTTCCGTTTCCGTACTTCACTGCGCGGTCGTGCCACTTGCTTGTCTTCAAGCCTGCATAGAACACTTCTTCAACTTGTGGATGCTTCGCCAAGAATTCGCCAACCTTTTGAGCGTTTGCCCAGTGACGCTCCATACGCAATGACAAAGTTTCAAGACCCTGCAAGAAATTGAACGCATTGTCTGGAGTTGTTGCCATACCCAAGTCGCGCAGCATTTGCACGCGTGCCTTAATGATGTACGAACCTGCACCAAGTGCTGGCCAGTAAGCAAGGCCGTGATACGACGGATCTGGTTCGGTGAAGTTCGGGAACCTGTCGTTTTGACTGAAGTCGAATGAACCGCCATCGATGATTGCTCCACCAATTGATGTGCCGTGACCACCAATGAACTTGGTGAGCGAATGCACCACGATGTCTGCACCCCACTCAAGTGGACGAATGAGATATGGCGTTGGAACGGTGTTGTCAACAATGAGTGGCACACCAACTTCATGTGCAACCTTGCTCACACCTTCGATGTCGAGCACGTTGTTGCGTGGGTTTGCCAACACTTCTCCGTAGAAAGCTTTCGTATTCGGGCGCGCTGCTGCCTTCCACTGATCCAAGTTGTCTGGGTCTTCTACGAATGAAACTTCGATTCCCATTTTTGGCAGCGTGTAGTGGAACAAGTTGTAGGTGCCGCCATACAAACTTGGTGAAGCAACAATGTGCGATCCGGCTTCGGCAAGTGTGAGGATTGCAAGGAGTTCAGCAGATTGACCACTTGATACTGCAAGTGCACCTGGCAAACCAACTGCCGTGGTGATGCCGCCTTCAAGTGATGACAAACGTGCTTCAAGCACACCCTGCGTTGGGTTCATGATGCGCGTATAAATGTTTCCGATTTCTGCAAGCGCAAACAAGTTCTGTGCATGTTGCGCATCGCGGAATACGTAACTGGTGGTGCGATACACCGGAACTGCGCGGGCACCAGTTGCTGAGTCTGGCTCTTGGCCGGCGTGAATTTGACGTGTTTCAAAACCCAAGTTGTTTGTCATGCCGAGGCAGGCTAGAGCCTAATTCCCGACTAAACAACTCGGGAATTAGAACCCTTGCACAGATTGGGTTTTATCGATTTCTGGGGCAATCAGCCGCCTGAAATTTCGCTGACCTTCTTCTTGCCCTTCGAGATCCACGGCATCATGGCGCGCAACTGCGAGCCCACTTTTTCAATTGGGTGGTTGCGGCCAGCATTTTGCAATTCACCAAAGCGCTTGCGACCGCTATCGCTCTCAGCAATCCACTCTTCAGCAAACTTGCCCGTCTGAATTTCTTCGAGAATCTTCTTCATCTCTGCTTTTGTTGCAGCGTTAATGATGCGTGGTCCACGTGAAACGTCACCGTATTCAGCGGTGTCTGAAATGGAGTAACGCATTCCTGCGATTCCTTCTTCGTACATCAAGTCAACGATGAGCTTTACTTCGTGCAAGCACTCGAAGTACGCCATTTCTGGCTGGTAGCCAGCTTCAACAAGTGTTTCGAATCCGGCTTGTACGAGCGAGGTAAGACCTCCGCACAACACCACTTGCTCACCGAACAAGTCAGTTTCGGTTTCTTCAGTGAATGTGGTTTCAATAACGCCTGCGCGTGCTCCACCAATTGCTTCGGCATACGACAATGCAATTGCCTTTGCTTTGCCTGTTGCATCTTGATGCACAGCAATCAGTGCAGGCACTCCTCCGCCTTCGGTGTAGGTGCGACGCACCAAGTGACCTGGGCCCTTTGGCGCCATCATGATCACGTCAACACCCTTTGGTGGATGAATGCGATCAAATCGAATGTTGAATCCGTGAGCGAACGCAAGTGCTTTGCCATCTGTGAGATGCGGAGCAATGCTTTCTTCGTAAATCTTTTTCTGCTCGGTGTCTGGAGCAAGAACCATGATCACATCTGCATACTTTGCTGCGTCTGCAATGTTCATCACCTTCAAGCCAGCAGCTTCTGCCTTGGCCTTTGACGATGAGCCGTCGCGCAAACCAACCACTACATCAACTCCTGAATCTTTCAGGTTGAGTGCGTGTGCGTGACCCTGTGAGCCGTAACCAATAATTGCAACCTTCTTCGAACGAATGAGTGCTGGATCAGCATCTTTCTCGTAATAAATGTTTGCTGCCATGGTCTTGCCTTTCCCTTGTGTTCTTGAACTTGTGATTAAAACGGATTATTTCTTGATTGCGCGGTCGAGCTTTGGAAGCGCCACACGGCCAGTTCGTTGCGATTCGATGATTCCATATTGTCGCAGCAAATCTGAAAAATCGTCCAATTTTTCTGGACTTCCGTCCATGGACAAGATGATTGCATCCTGGCCAACAGAGAGGATTTTGCCCTCGAAAATATTGGCCAATTCCACTACCTGACCGCGCTGTTCTGGGGTTGAGCGAATGGTTGCAACCATCAGTTCGCGCTCCACCGACTTGCGTGGGTCAAGTTCTGAAATACGCACCACTTCAATGAGTTTGAAGAGTTGCTTCACAATTTGCTCAAGCGGTGCCGATTCAACGTCGACCACAATGCTGATGC
>JAFMJR010000085.1 GCA_017853385.1 Ilumatobacteraceae bacterium
TTGCGCATACCCGCACGCTCAAGGTGAATAGGAAGAACGCGACCATAGAGCTGTTTTGTTCTCTCAGGGCTTCCCACTATCCCTTCCATTTCCGTAAAACTGAAAATAGCTACGTATCTCATGGTTGGTCCGCTTAATGGAGTTACGCGGTGCAGTGAATAACGGCCTTTGAAAATTTGTAAATCACCTGGCTCTAAATGCAGCGAGTGAATCAGTGATTGATCGCCATCAAGCACTCGACCAACGCCGTCATAATTTTCATCCGTTGGAGTACGCAGATTCGGGCTGTATTCAAATTCGCCACCATGTTCGGCGTTTTGAATGGCGAGTGTCACCGTGTAGTTATTGGTGTCAAAGTGCCAAGGAAAGCCATTTCCTTCTTCAGCCAAATTGATGATGACATCGGCCAATGGGTCTGCGTATCGATAAAACGAAGGCTCTTCTAGTACCTCTTGAATGAACGGCGCAAACGCTGGCCATTCATAAATATTTCGAATAATGCTGTCTTGGCCAAAGTTGTCTGCCGGCACAAATGCATTCGAGCGATCATAAAAACGACGCAATGGATGTGTGTCGGGTAAATCTGGTGGCAACTGAGTGAAGTACGGATTGGTGCGATTGAAATTTCGATGACCTAAATGAGAAACGCTGTCGCCTTCAGCAACCAATGCAGGAATGGCACTTGGCTTTACAAACTGCTTAATGACCGCGCAACCGACCGACCGAATATCTCGCTGAACGTTTTCTACAAGTTGCGCTCGCGCTTTACCTTGTTCATGAATGGGATACCGATCAAGATCAATGATTTGCGTGACATCAACAGCCATACCCCTATGTTGCCACAGAACGATGTACTGAAATTACGAGGAGTTGCGCCAATCAAGAGAAGGAACGTCTTGATACAGGCGTTCGATCTCGTAAAACTCTCGGATGTCTTCAGAGAAAATGTGCACCACCACATCGCCGTAGTCGAGCAACACCCACTGCTGCTCGGCCATACCTTCGCTTCGCAGCAATGGTCGGTCGGTTTCCTCGCGAATTTTTGCGGTGATCTCGTTTGCAATTGTTCGCAGTTGGCGTGAGTTACTGGCACTCACAATTACAAACATTTCGGTAATCGCCAGCACATCGCCAACGTTGAGCACAATGATGTTGCTTCCCTGCTTGTCATCTGCGGCTCGAGCTGCGATGAATGCAACGCTCTGCGCATCTACTTTGCTTGATTTTGTGGCGACGGAGTTATTCACTAGGCGCCACCGTAGTTGCTGGCAGTTCAGGATTCGCAGTGATGAAGTCAACAAAATCTTTGCCAATCACAATTTGGGCACTTATTCCCTGCACGGGCTGTTTCTTCTTCATGAATTTGATTTTGCCCAACACCGATTCAAGACCAGCTTTGCCAACATCCACAATTGCTGGGTCAGAATACCTAATGGACGTTTGTTGTTTCACTTCACCTTCAAGTTCGCGAATCAGTGCAACCGAGAGCCCCACGTAATTCAGTCGCTCAACTACTTCGTGCGTGATGTTTGGGTCGTTAAATGAACTATCAATTTGCACGGTGAGCGAACCAGTAGGTAGCGACAAACTGCTTGGCGCCACATTGGCCATAATCATCAACACTTCAAATTTGTCAAGCGCGTAGAGATCGAGGCCTGCCGGGTTTTCTTCACCCGACAATGGCTGAGCGCTCAATTGCCACACCTGAATTGGGCCAGTAAATACTCTGCGCATAAATGCACCGATATCACTGGGGATTTCGCCCGCAACACTGGTTTGCGTGATCTGGGTTTGTTCTGGCGTAAGCCCTTCGCCAACTGCTGCTGCCACACCGTTCCAAATTGATTTCACTCGTGCAAAGCGATCAATTTCTGGCTCACCTACTCGCTTAGAAACCAAGACACTTGAAATTTGATCTGGCGTCAGCGTTGTCTCTCCGGCAGGAAACACTTCATTATCAACAGGAACAGGTTGCGGAGGCAAAGTGGTTTCAGATGCCTTCAACTTCACAGTTGTTGTAGATGCTGGATCTGGCATCACAAATTCACTCGTCACTACAGGAATATCAAAATTGACATTGATTGGCGGAAGCACTGAAAGCACACCAGTTAAATCATTTGCGCTCACCGCTGCAGCAACACTGAACGTAACATCAAGTGCGCCTTCCGCATCGAGCAACATTGCTTCCAACCCTGCTTGCGCATAGGTGTCACCCAAACGATGTGGGTCTTGATTAGCAACAATGTCTGCGCGAGTGCCAACTGGCAGCGAAATGATGGTTCCACCAACACCAGTGGTGTTCAACACAAATGCAGTCAAACTCGTGACATCGTTGACATCGTTAATCGTTGCCAACAACGCAGCAGGTGTTGCAGGAATTTTTAATGCACCACTTGAATCAACATTTTGTCCATCGGAAGATGCGAGCAAAGACTTTGCTCCAAACACCACACCTACGGGAAGTAGACACGCTGCACCAAGTCCACACAATGCAGCTGCAAGCAATCGTCTGCGTTGGCGAGAAGGTATTGCGGTCATGAAGTTTTTATTCTCGCAGACGATCCATACAAACCGCGTTGCTCAATCACGCTCAGCACTGGCTCGGTAACCAAATAGTCAAGTGGTCGGCCATCTGAAAAACGTGAGCGCAAATCGGTGCTGCTCACTTCAAGACGCGGAGACTCCACGCGCAACCAGTTGAATTCTTTTGGCAGCTCCACGGCAACGCCTGGTCGGTCCACCACCACCAGTTGCGAATACTGCGCAACTTGATCAGCGCGCGTCCATGTAGGGAAACCTGCGGCAGCATCATCGCCCACAATGGTGAAGAGTTCGGCTCCCGGATGCCTTTCTGCCAGCGCCATCAGTGTGTCGGCTGTATAACTCGGGCCACCGCGATCTATTTCGTCGCGTCCCGCAACCACACCGTCAACAACACTCACCGCAGCTTCCACCATCGCAAAGCGATCTTGTGCAGAAGTGACATCTCGCGAGCCAGACTTTTGCCACGGGTCGTTGGCCACCATCAATATGACAATGTCCAAATTGAGGGCATGTCGCACGTTGACCGCAGTGACCAAGTGGCCAACATGTGGCGGATCGAAGGTGCCCCCGAACAGACCGATGCGCAAACTGGCGGTCGAGGTCACCCGATCAGTCTAGAAACCAATATCTATAAGGGAAATAAAAATAAAAAAAGTTTCTTCTAACCCCTTCACAAAAACCTGCCGATGAACTAATGTCAAATACCCCGCTACTACCCCTTGAAAAGGGTTTTAGCAACCCCCTAAATCCCCCCAAGTACGAAAAGGTCTTTATTCACATGTCAGACGCAATTGGTCTCTACCTCAACGAAATCGGCAAAGTTCCGCTGCTCAACGCAGAAGATGAGCGCAATTTGTCAAAAGCCATCGAAAAGGGCCGCGATGCCACCAAAAAGCTTGAAGCTGGCGAGCGCGGTGCTGCCCTCCGAGCCGACCTTCGCGCGGCTGCCAAGGCAAAGGACCACTTCATCCGCTCCAACCTCCGACTGGTGGTCTCGATTGCCCGCCGTTACCCATTGCCACAGGGCATGGACTTGCTTGACCTCATTCAAGAGGGCAACTTGGGTCTAGAGCACGCAGTAGACAAGTTTGACTGGCGCCGTGGATTCAAGTTCTCCACCTACGCAACATTCTGGATTCGTCAGGCAATTGGCCGCGCGCTCGACCAGAAGGCAAGCCTCATCCGTATTCCTGGAGACCGCTCGGCAACATTGCGCGCAGCACTCCGTCAGGGTTCGGGCGATGCCGAAGGCCTCGATGCCATGAACGCAGAATTGCACCGACTCACCACCCCGGTCTCGCTCGACAAGACCATTGGTGACGACGGCGACGCAACACTTGGCGACCTCGTTCCAAACGATGACATCAGCCCAGAAGAAGCCGTGATGTCCATGGTGGACACCGACCTTTTGGACGACCTGTTGAACACGCTCGATGAGCGCGCCCGTTACGCCGTTGAAGCACGCTTTGGCATGCACGACGGTGAGCGCAAGAGCTTCCGCCAAGTTGGCGAAGAGCTTGGCGTAACCGCTGAAGCAGCCCGCCGTTTGGTGAGCCGCGCAGTTGACTCGTTGCGTGACGACGCTGGCGATTTCCTGACCGTCTAAACCCACTGGGTTTAGCGGCGCCTCGTTCGTACACT
>JAFMJR010000086.1 GCA_017853385.1 Ilumatobacteraceae bacterium
TTGTAGGCGTCATGGCTGCTGAATTCATATATACGTGTTACAAACTTGCCCGCTTTTACCCACCAGACCGCACAGTGCTGGAAGACATTTCATTGTCGTTTTACCCAGGCGCCAAGATTGGCGTAATTGGATCAAATGGCAGCGGTAAATCAAGCCTGTTGCGCATTATGGCTGGCGTTGATGATGGCTATACCGGCGAAGCTCGCCTTACCCCTGGATTTTCCGTTGGCTTGCTAGAGCAAGAACCACAACTCGACCCAAATAAAGATGTGCTTGGCAACGTGATGGATGGTGTTGCACCAATTCGCGACTTGCTGACGCGATACGAAGAAGTGACCGCAATGTGGGGTGACCCCGATGCAGACTTTGACAAAGTTGGCGCACTGCAAGCAGACCTTGAAGCAAAAATTCAGGCAGCCGATGCATGGAGTTTGGAACGCAACGTGGAAATTGCGATGGACGCATTGCGCTGCCCACCAAACGATGCAGACGTAACAAAACTTTCTGGTGGTGAACGACGACGTGTTGCATTGTGCCGCTTGCTGCTGAGTCGCCCTGACTTGTTGTTACTCGATGAACCAACCAACCACTTAGACGCAGAGAGCGTTGATTGGTTGGAGCGCTTCTTGCAGGAATACCCAGGCACAGTGGTGGCAATTACCCACGACCGTTACTTCCTTGACAATGTTGCGAAATGGATTCTTGAACTTGATCGCGGTCGCGGCATTCCGTTTTCTGGCAACTACACCAGTTGGTTGGAACAAAAACAAGAACGACTTGGCAAGGAAGAAAAAGCTAACGAAGCTCGTAAGCGCACGTTGCAACGCGAACTCGAATGGGTGCGCATGGCTCCAAAGGCTCGTCAGTCAAAAGGTAAGGCGCGTCTTGCTGCATACGAAAAGTTGCATGCAGAAGCACAAGCCGCAGACACGGGTGCAGACAAATTGGAAATTGCAATTCCTGCCGGCCCGCGTCTTGGTGACACCGTTATTGAAGTGAAAAACCTAAGCAAAGGTTTTGGTGACAGGTTGTTGATTGAAGACCTCACCTTCTCACTTCCACCTGCAGGCATTGTGGGAATTATCGGACCAAACGGCGCTGGTAAAACCACGTTGTTCCGCATGTTGACCGGGCAAGAAGCTCCAGACTCTGGCACCATCACCATTGGTGACACCGTGCAACTGAGTTACGTAGACCAAAGCCGCGACACATTGAATCAAGATGCCACGGTGTATGAAGAAATCACTGGTGGTGTTGACACATTGAAAATTGGTGGTCGCGAAATTCACGGTCGTGCATATGTTGCAAGTTTCAACTTCAAAGGAAGCGACCAACAAAAGCGCGTTGGAGATTTGTCGGGTGGAGAACGCAACCGCGTGCACCTGGCAAAACTGCTGAAAAACGCTGGAAACGTGCTGTTGTTGGACGAACCAACCAACGACCTCGACGTAGACACATTGCGCGCATTGGAAACTGGTCTTGAATCATTCCCTGGTTGCGTGGTGGTGATTTCGCACGACCGCTGGTTCCTTGACCGCATTGCCACACACGTGTTGGCCTTTGAAGGCGATAGCCAAGTGCGTTGGTACGAAGGAAACTTCAGTGACTACGAAGCATGGCGCAAGAAAGAGCTCGGTGTTTCTGCAGATCAACCACGACGTATTAAATACAAACCACTCGCCCGCTAAGGAATTGCTATGTACCCTGCCCTCAAACGCATTCGCATTTTGTGTGTTGTGGTGTTTATCTGCGGTATTGCTGGATTAATTATTTCGTCCATCGCTGGCAACAACGTTGGCGTGGTGACCACAATTGGTTTAACCACGTCACTTGCAGCAATTGTGTTGTTGACTGCATCAACTGTTGCCAACCGCCAACGCATTGATGCTTTTAACGACGCACTCGCCGAACAAGTTGAAGGTCAAATTGGTGCGCTTGTGGCAAGTGGTGCCAAGGAAGACAGCGTTCGTAAATTGGTGCGCGATGCGATCGACCTTGGACGCAGCGCTTCGTGAAATTTACTGACGGCGAACTCGCACACTTTCTTGCCGAAGAAACCGGCAAACGATTGATGGCAGTTCGCGAGCGTTTGTATAACGAGGGCGCTTCAACGTGGTATGCAAAAGATGTTGGTGATGCTGCTGCACAACGCTTCATTGACGAAACACTTGCCGAGCACCGACCACACGATGCCGTGCTGTCTGAAGAAGCTGCAGATGATTCAGATCGACTAACTGCAGACCGAGTGTGGATTATTGACCCACTCGATGGAACTCAGGAATACAGCGAATTTGATCGCGCAGACTGGGCCGTGCACATTGCGTTGTGGGAACGCAAAGATGCAAACGGCAATCCTTCAGATGAAGGAAGCATCACTGAAGCAGCTGTTGCATTACCTGCATACAACATGACGCTGAGCACGCATCAGTTGCCAAAAACTCCTGAGCGATACGAAGGAAGCCCGCGCTTGGTGGTGTCGCGCACCCGAGCCACTCGCGAAGCGGTGATTGTTGCCGAAGCTTTGGGGTGCCAAGTTGCTCGATTGGGTTCAGCAGGCGCAAAGACCATGGCAGTGGTTTTGGGAGAAGTAGACATTTACGTTCACGCTGGAGGCATGTATCAGTGGGACTCCGCGGCACCAATTGCCGTGGCTGCAGCAGCTGGGTTATTTACCAGCCGAATTGATGGCTCTCCATTGATCTACAACCGACGTGACGCGTGGCTCCCCGACCTGGTGGTGTGTCAACAACATCTCGCACAACAAGTCATTGATGCCCTTCGTGCGGGCAGACTTGGTGCGTGACAACCCCCGTCAATACAAGTCCCGCTGATTGCGCTTGGGGCGCTTTCGACAACGTGGCACCTTGGGTGCTCGACCCCAACAACATTGCTTGGGAAAAACGTGCCATTGAATTGCGAGTTTCGGCTCAGCGAGAAGTTCCCGTACTCACCACACCTACTCGCACACCACCAGTAGCTCGACTTGTTGTTGTGGTGTGGGTATTGAGCAAAGCGCTCATTCCATGGTTTGTAAAAAAGAAGCTGAAGCGATTTGGTTCGCCAGAGGCATCGCGTGCATACATTTCGCTGCGCATGCGCAAGGCAGTAGAACGCCTTGGTTCTACCTACATCAAACTTGGTCAAATTATTTCAAGTGGCGAAGGCCTATTCCCTGCCGAACTTGTCAATGAATTCAAGTTGTGCCGCGACCAAGTGCCTGCTGTGCCTTTTGAGTTGGTGAAAAAGACCATTGAGACCGAACTTGGAAAACCACTAAACGAAGTGTTTTCGTTTATTGACACCACCGCTCTTGCTGCTGCATCAATTGCCCAAGTGCACTTGGCAACGTTGATAAGTGGTGAAGAGGTTGTAGTGAAAGTGCAGCGACCAACGGTTTCCAAGTTGGTACGTAAAGACTTGCGAGTAATGGCTTGGCTTGCTCCACACCTTGTTGGCCGCATCAAAGTGAGTGCACTTGCTAACCCGCCAGCACTTGTGGAGTTGTTTGCAGAAACCATTGTTGAAGAGTTGGACTTCCGCATTGAAGCATCCAACATGCTCGATGTTGCCAAGATGCTGCGTGAACTCAACCAAGACCGCTACATCATTCCGCGACCACACCCAACGCTGGCAACACAACGCGTGTTGGTTATGCAGCGGGTAAGCGGTTTCAAGTTTGACGATGTTGTAGGCATGAAAAATGCGGGCATCGACACGCACTCAGTAATTCGCACAGGAATGATTGCGTTTATGGAAGGCGCCATGATTTATGGCGTATTCCACGGCGACTTGCACGGCGGAAACTTGTTTGTCATGCCCGACGGTCGCACAGCGCTGCTGGACTTTGGAATTGTTGGACGACTGACCGGCGCACGCCGCATGGCGTTTTTGCGACTGATGCTGAATGCCACCACGAACAATGTGGTCGGCCAAGTGGAAGCGCTTCGTGACCTTGGTGCATTGCCAATGGATACTGACATTCACGCCGTGATTAAAGACTTGAACTTGGGCGATGCAGCAATTGACCCAACCACGCTTTCTGGCGAAGAGCTGGTGCAAGAAGTGCAACGAATTGTGAAGGCGCTGATGGGTTATGGCGCTCGCATGCCAAAAGAATTGATGCTGTATGTGAAGAACATGGTGTTCTTAGATGGCGCGATTGCTCGCCTTGCACCAGA
>JAFMJR010000087.1 GCA_017853385.1 Ilumatobacteraceae bacterium
AAGCCAAGTGAACCCATGGCCTTATGTATGCGATGAATGGCATCGTGATACTTCGCCTCATCGTGGTGCTGAACATCGGAAACGATAAGAGCATGGTAGGTGCTTGCGACGGTCGATAGGCCGCTACGAAGTTCATCGGTACTGAACTTACGAAGTTGACGCTTATGGCGGTCTTGCAGGGCTTTGCGGCCACTGCCACGTTCACCAGTAAGGGCAACTCGAGCTTCAAGTTCTTCCAACTCAACCTTGTGCTGCTCGAGCAGTGGAGCACTTGCTTGCTCAATAAGTTCAAAAATCTCGTCAACAATTTCAGTAACTGTTGCGCCAGAACCATCGAGTTTGTAGGGAATGTTTGCAAACGTTTCTTGACGTTGGGCAAGGTGGGGGTCGTTGGCAAGTAGTCGTTCACGGTGAAGATTGATTGATGCAAACTGAACTACAACGCATCGTGAATTGATAGTGGCTAGCGCAGGCACTAACGAATCTGCCAACAAAATAAACACCACTTTTTCTGATGGCTCTTCAATGGTTTTCAGCAAACGAGCAGCAGCAGAATCGCGCATCAGGTGCACCTCGTGCACAATGACCACCTTGATTTTGCTTTCAGTGGGGGTAGTGGTGGAGAGGCGAATGATTGCCTCTGCCTCGTCTTTATCTACTGCTGCACCTTCACGCAGCACTTCAATGACATCTGAGTAACTGCCACGAAGAATGAGGTTTGCTTCACGTGATGTTGCGTCGTCAGACCCGGTGATGAGTCGAGCAGCAAATGCTCGAGCGGCTTCTTCTTTGCCGCAGCCCTCAGGGCCAATGAATAGGTATGCGTGAACATGGTTAACAGCAAGTTGTTGCAAGCGTTCGACAGCTTTTTGCTGTTGAACGACGCCGTCCCACACCGACAAGGTCATAGGGCTGTGATACCAAGGCGGTCTTGCACGCCTTGCAGAATTGCCGACTGCACTTCGTCTTTTGAGGGTGTGCCATCAATAATCATCCAACGGCTTGGGTCTGCTGCTGCCATGGTGTGAAAGCCGGTGTAGATACGTTCGAAGAATGAGCGATCTTCGCGTTCGAAACGGTCAAGTTCGCGTTTTTGCAAACGTTCGAGCAACTGATCAATTGGCACGTCGATGAATATGACGAGTTCTGGCCAGTTGTCTTGAATCGCCCAACTATTGAATCGCTTAAGTTCGTCAATGTTGAGTAAGCGACCGTAACCCTGGTAAGCCAGTGACGAAAAAGCACTGCGATCACTAACAACATGTTTGCCAGCGGCAAGTGCAGGCACTACGAGTTCGTCAATATGTTGTGCGCGGTCGGCAGACATCATTAATGCCTCGGCACGTGGCGACAACATAGTGTTCTTGGTATCAAGCATGGCTGCGCGCAATGCTGCGCCAATTGCAGTACCACCGGGTTCACGTGTGGTGATGCCGCCAATTGCTTCCGCTAAGCGCGTGACATGTGTGGACTTGCCGCACCCTTCGAGGCCTTCAAATGCGATGTATCGGCCCCGTGTCATGGGCTATTTCTTATCAGCCTTTTTCACCGTTTTCTTGGCCGCTTTCTTGACGGCCTTTTTTGCTGGCTTTTTAGCAGCTTTTGCGGGTGCTGCTTTTTTGGCTACTGATTTCTTTGCAGCCTTTTTGCGCTTTGTGCTTGGCTCGGCATCGCGACGAATAGCAAGCAATTCAAAGGCACGTTCTGGAGTGACATATTCCAAACGGTCACCTCGAGTGAGGCTCGCGTTGGTTTCACCATCGGTGACATACACACCAAACTTTCCTTCTTTGGCAACAACTGGTTTTCCGCTTACAGGGTCGGTACCAAATTCGCGAAGTGGTGGTTTTGCTGGTCCGCGTCTTCCATACACGCGCGGCTCTGCAAGTTTTGCTAACGCCTGTTCGATTGTGACAGAGAAAATTTCGGCTTCTGATTCAAGTGTGCGACTTTCTTTTCCTTTGTTGATGTACGGGCCATAGCGACCATTTTGAGCAGTGATGATCTCGCCGTCTGCTGGATCAAAACCAACAGTTCGCGGAAGCGACAACAGGCGCTCGGCATCTTCAAATGTGGTGGTTTCAACAGTCATGTCTTTAAACAGCGACACCATTTTCGGTTTCTCTAAACCGGTGGGTGGTTCGTCCATCGTTCCCCATTGCACGTACGGCCCGTACTTGCCTGTCTTTTTGAAAACAGGGAAACCGTCAATTTCGCCAATGGGGTCTTCAAATTTTGGGCGGGCCAAAATTTCGAGAGCAACAGGTACGGTGAGTTCGTCAGGAGCCATGCTGTCGGGAATACCCGCAGTCTGTTCGCCACACCTTATATATGGTCCAAATTTGCCCGGGCGTGCTTCAATCATGTCGCCTGTTTCAGGGTGCGGCCCAACATGGAATGCGTTCAAGGTGGCTGCATCGATGGTGTCGATGTTGTGCTGCACAAGTGGCTTCAAACCCGGCAGTTCTTGCCCATTGCCGAAATAGAACTCGTGCAACCATTTATCGCGGTCGCGGGTTCCCATAGCGATTTCGTCGAGCTCTTCTTCCACAATTGCGGTGAACTTGAAATCGATGAGCGTGGTGAAGTGATCTTTGAGCAAACGCACCACGGCAAACGCTGTCCATGACGGAACGAGTGCTTGACCCTTCTTCCATACATAACCGCGATTGATAATGGTGCCAAGAATTGATGCATACGTTGACGGACGACCGATGCCTTCTTCTTCAAGTCGCTTTACCAAGGTTGGCTCGGTGTAACGAGCTGGCGGCGAAGTGTTATGGCCATTTGCCGTGATGCTTTCAATGCCAACCGAGTCACCAACTTTGAGCGCTGGCAACAAGGCTTCTTTTTCATCCTCGTTTTCGTCAGCAATTTCTTGATACACCTGGCGATAACCAGGGAAAGAAATGGTTGTTCCACTTGCAGAAAATTCGCAATCGGCAGGCGACGCACCGCCACTGGTGGTGCCCATTTTTACGGTGACGGTGGTGCCGTTGGTATCTGACATTTGTGAAGCAAGCGTTCGCTGCCAAATCAGGCGATACAGCGCAAGCTCGTTAGGTCGAAGCTCGTCGGCCAAACTTTCTGGGCTGCGAAGTGGAAGCGAAGGACGAATTGCTTCGTGAGCTTCTTGGGCGTTTTTTACCTTTGACTTATAGACGCGTGGCTCGGTAGCCAAAAATTTGTCACCATACGTATTAATGATCTCATCGCGTACAGCACCCAATGCCTCGGCACCAAGAACTACGGCGTCGGTGCGCATATACGTGATGTATCCAGCCTCATATAGGCCCTGAGCCAAGCGCATCACTTCGCTTGCGGTAATGCGCAGCTTGTTGCCGCCTTCCTGCTGCAGAGTGCTCGTCATAAACGGCGCTTTTGGACTCTTGCGATACGGCTTATCTTCAACGCTGCGAACCTCTAATGACTTGCCTTGCAAGCCAGCGGTCAATTGATTGGCTCGCTCTTCATTAATGACGACAACACCGTCTTTGGCAATACCAAGTGAGTCGAAGTCTTTGCCAGTAGCAATTCGTTTACCGTCAACACTTTGCAGTGTCGCGTTGAATTTCGGGTCGGTAGTAGTGGTGGCCTCTAAGTCCCAATATGCAGCAGACACATGGGCCATGCGTTCTTGCTCTCGCTCAACCACAAGGCGAATTGCTGGGCTTTGCACACGACCCGCAGACAAACCTCTATTTACCTTGCGCCACAAAATAGGAGACACTTCATACCC
Source organism: Ilumatobacteraceae bacterium (assembly GCA_017853385.1). Taxonomy (GTDB): domain Bacteria; phylum Actinomycetota; class Acidimicrobiia; order Acidimicrobiales; family Ilumatobacteraceae; genus UBA3006. The sequence continues at coordinate 3,740 of JAFMJR010000087.1, forward strand.
AAAAAGGCGATCGAGAATTCGGCGAGCCTCGGCGGCATCGACCAACTTCATATCGATACTGCGCGGATGAGCAATGGCCTCGTCGATTGCGGCCTTAGTGATTTCGTGAAACACCATGCGCTTGGTGTCCACCTTTGGCTTCAGGTATTCAAAAAGGTGGGCAGCAATTGCCTCTCCTTCGCGGTCTTCGTCGGTTGCTAGATAGAGCACCGAGGCATTCTTGAGTTCGGCCTTGAGCTCGCGAACGATGGTGGCACCACGTTCGGTGAGTTCGTAATTTGGCTTAAAACTATTTTCAACATCTACAGACAAACCTTTGCTTGGCAGGTCTGCAATGTGACCAACTGATGCACGAACAACGAACTCGTCGCCAAGAAATTTGGAGATGGTTTTTGCTTTTGCGGGGGACTCAACGATGACGAGTG
>JAFMJR010000088.1 GCA_017853385.1 Ilumatobacteraceae bacterium
CGTTAAAAGTGCAGCACCGAAGCAACGGCGTAGTCGCCGAGCTTTTGGCGTCCACCAAGTGCGTCTAACTCAATCAAAAAGACCAAACCGGCCACGGTTGCACCCAACCCTTCAACCAATCGAATAGTGGCAGCAGCCGTTCCTCCGGTTGCCAACACATCGTCAACAATCAGCACCGAATCGCCATGCCGCAGCGCGTCTTCATGTATTTCCAGACTGTCGGTTCCGTATTCCAGCTCGTAGTCCTGACTCACCACCGAAAAAGGCAACTTTCCAGGCTTGCGAACAGGCACAAAGCCAGCGCCAATTTCTTCGGCTACGGGAGCCGCCAAGATAAATCCACGCGCTTCCACCCCAACCACCTTCGTTACGGTTCGGCTTGGTGATGCATCAATGAGAGCTGCAATGGTCTGACGGAAACCTTCCGCATCGCCTAGCAGCGGCGTAATGTCACGAAACATAATTCCGGGCGACGGCACGTCGGGAATCGTGCGAATGAGGCGCAGCAGGTTGTCGTTAGACACGAGCAGATTGCTTTGAAAACTGCATTACACCGTCATCTACTGGCGAATGCTTAAACATTTTCTTGTCGCGGCGATAGTTCTGGGGGTTGATCCATGGCTCATGATCACCCTGACGAGGCATCAGGTGCATCACGCGCTGCATGTAACCCGACGAGAACCCATCAATCCATGGACGCTGCTTCATGTTTTTGTCTTGCTCGCGCAATGTTGGTGTGCATTGAGCAAAGCCCTTCTTGCGCATGTAATTGAGCAACCTGCATACATACTCGGCAGTTAAGTCTGAGCGCAGAGTCCATGAAGCATTGATGTACCCAAAGGTGGAAGCCATGTTTGGAATATCGGAATATGCAAAACCTTTGTATGTCCAAGTCTTCGCAAAGTCCACTTGATTTCCATCAACAAAGAAATCCATTTCTCCAAGTGTCACCAACTCGAGTCCGGTGGCGGTCACAATGATGTCAGCATCAAGGTGCTCCCCTGATGTGAGCTGAATTCCGGTTTCAGTAAATGATGCAATGTGATCGGTAACTACCGATGCTTTACCTTCACGCATTGCTTTAAAGAAGTCGCCGTTTGGCACCAGGCACAAACGTTGGTCCCATGGGTTGTAGTGAGGCGTGAAGTGTTTTGCGATGTCGTAGTCGGCACCGAGCTCCATCTTCACGCCGCCAAGCAACAACTGCTTCACCTTTTCTGGGTCGGTGCGGGTTTTGTTGTACACCAACTGCTGACGCCACGTATTTTTAAAACGGGTCACGTTGTATGCCATTTTTTCTGGCAACACTTTGCGCAAACGATTTGCCAATACGTCATGGTCTGGGCGCGACACCATATACGTCGGTGATCGCTGCAACATGGTTACATGCGCAGCTTTTTGCGCCATCGACGGAACAATGGTGACTGCGGTTGCACCAGAGCCAATCACCACCACGCGCTTGCCCGAGTAGTCCAAATCAGTTGGCCATTCTTGGGGGTGAATGATTGTTCCCTTAAAGCGTTCCCGACCGATGAACTCTGGTGTGTGTCCTTTTTTGTAGCTGTAGTAGCCAGAGCACATAAACAAGAACGAACACGAGATTGAAGTTGTTGCACCCGTTTTTTTATCTTGTGCGGTCACCGTCCAAGCCGCATTCTCACTTGACCATTCGGCTTTAGTGACAAGCTGACCATAACGAATGTGCTTATCGATGCCGTATTGGGCAACGGTCTCTTGGAGATATTTCAAAATAGATGGGCCGTCTGCAATTGATTTAGCCTCTGTCCATGGCTTGAAACTAAAGCCAAGAGTGTGCATGTCGCTGTCTGATCGAATTCCCGGGTACTTAAACAAGTCCCAAGTGCCCCCCAAGTTGTCGCGTCCTTCCAAAATCACATAACTGCGATCTGGGCTCATTGTTTGCAGGTGATAGCCCGCCCCAATTCCCGATAGACCTGCACCTACCACCACAACATCTACGTGCTCGGAAGTCATAGATAAAACCCTAACCCTTTTGGTTATTGTCGTACGAGTGCAAGCGGCCTCACGAAAAATCCATTACGCATGGGTCATTTTTGTTGTTGCCTTCATCACCCTGCTGGGTGCCGCAGGTTTTCGCAGCACCCCCGGCATTTTGATTGACCCGCTGCATGATGAATTCGGCTGGAGTCGCGCGACCATTGCCACTGCCGTCAGCATCAACGTAATTCTGTTTGGATTTGTGGGCCCATTTGCCGCTGCCCTACAACTTCGTTTCGGACTTCGCCGAGTAACCATGAGTGCACTCAGCATCATTTCCATTGGTGCACTACTCACTACGCAAATTAACCAACCTTGGCATCTCTATATTTTGTGGGGCGGCGTAGTTGGCATTGGTTCCGGGTGCATGGCCACGGTGTTTGCCAGCACGGTTGCTTCGCGCTGGTTCGTTAAGCGCAGAGGACTTGTCACCGGAGCTCTCACTGCAGCTTCAGCAAGTGGCCAATTGGTTTTTCTTCCATTACTTTCGCGATTGGCAGATCGCTCTGGGTGGCGTTACGTAGGCGTCACTATTGCGATATGCGCACTTGCAGTTATCCCTGTGGTGTTTCTTTTCCTTCGCAATTCACCAGCCGATGTTGGCCTTACCCCGTATGGCGCACCAGATGATCACGAGCCACCAGTTCCGTTGCAGAACCCCATTCGTTCTGCGTTCAATGCATTTCATGACGCACGAAAAGTTGGTGCTTTCTGGTTGTTGTGGGGGTCGTTCTTTGTGTGTGGATTCTCAACAAACGGGCTTATCCAAACGCATTTCATTTCTGCTGCTCATGATCACTTACTTACAGCTTCGGTTGCAGCTGGCTACCTCGCACTTATCGGTGGGTTCGATGTGGCGGGAACAGTTTTTTCTGGCTGGCTTACCGACCGCAGCGATCCAACAAAACTGTTGATGCTCTATTACTTGCTTCGTGGGTTAAGCCTGCTTGTACTTGACCCGATGTTGGATGCAAAGGGTTGGGGTCTTCTTGGTTTCATGATGTTTTACGGACTTGATTGGGTCGCCACTGTTCCGCCGACTGTTGCATTGTGCACGAAGAAGTTTGGCAGTCAGCGTGGTCCATTGATTTACGGTTGGGTGTTTGCAGGACACCAAACAGGAGCAGCAATCGCAGCCTTCGGAGCGGGTTATTTACGCGATGTAACGGGAAGTTACAAATCGTCGTTCGTTATTGCAGGTCTTGCTTGTCTGATTGCGGCTTATGGCGTTACGCGAATTGACGCAGAACCCGTTACCGCAACAACGGTGTAGTTATTAGGCGTTGTGCACCCAAATAGTGTCAGCTGCCGAACGCAGGTTTTCACGCGAAGCACACACCACTACAAGCTCATTTGACTGCACAAAACCTTCATCTACTGCGGCTTCAAATGCAACATCTACCGCTTTTGCCATATCGCTATCTCGTGGGCAAACAAGCGGAGTTACTCCCCAATACAGCCGCAGCCTGCGGGCAACATCGTGCGACGGGGTTGCTGCGATGATTTGCGCGCCTGGCCTGCATGCCGAAAGGATCTCGCTTGAATAACCCGAATAGGTCAATGCAATGATGCTTGCTGCACCAGTTCGCTGCGCAAGCGCCGCCGTTGCTGCACCAACTGCAGATTCGGTTGGGTGAGCATCTGCATAGGCCTTGTGACCACCGTGGTTTTCATTTGCTTCGCAAATTCGCGCCATTGCGCTAACAGCATTGATCGGGTCATAACCCGTTGCGGTTTCCGCTGAAAGCATTACTGCACCAAATCCTTGACGAACTGCGCCTGCAACGTCGGCAACTTCGGCGCGCGTTGGGCGGTGGCTTGTGCGCATTGACTCGAGCATTTCTGTTGCACAGATAGACACCTTGCCTTCAACCATCGCCACTTCGGCAATGCGCTGCTGCATAGTTGGCACTTCTTCAAAAGAAAGCTCTGCACCCAAGTCGCCTCGCGCAGCCATTACGCCGTCTGCTGCACGCGTAATTGCTTCAAGATTCATCAACGCTTGACGACGCTCAATTTTTGCGACGATGCGCGGTTCGTCTCCAACAATTCCGCGCACCTCTTCAATGATTGC
>JAFMJR010000089.1 GCA_017853385.1 Ilumatobacteraceae bacterium
GCGTCGCGCATGGTGAGCGCATCAAACTCCACAAGCCCTGAAAAAGGTGAGGTGGGCGAGCACAATTCGTAATTCAGGTGTGCAACATTTCCGTCGATACCTACTACTGCCGCACGAAGACCTGTTGTACCAACGTCGATTACGAGAACACTCATGGCCACATCGGCTTTCCGTTATTGCGTTGCGTTGTTAAACCAATCTTGCCTGGGTTCAGCACGTCTTGTGGGTCGAGCATTGACTTCAAGCCTTGTAGCAATTGCATTGCATTTCCAAGCGATTCCTGCATAAAACGAGCACGGTTAATGCCTATTCCGTGGTGATGCGAAACGCTGGCACCCAATGAAATTGCTGCCCGTTGACCTGCATTCCACATACCGATGTAGTGCTCTTCAACCGTTTCTGTCTTGTCGCCGGCAAAGGTGAAGTACAAGCAGGCTCCGTCTAGGTAGCTATGCGATAAGTGGCAAGATGCCGACCGCGCACCTGGTGCAGACATGAATGCTGATCGAACACCATTGAATATGGATTCGAGTTTTGACCAAGGTGCAGAAACCTCCATGGTGTCCACTATGTAGCCCTTGCGAGTGAGTGCTTGCAATCCGCTGGTGTCATTGCGGTGGTGCAGCCATTTTTCGACAAGTTCAATATCGCCAACCTTGCCACGATGAGAAATTGCAGATTCACGAACAATGTCAAGTGTTGCTTTGACAATTCGCTCGTCGCCTTCATCAAGCACAAGCAGAGTGCACTGCGTTCCATCCAAACCATGTGAACGCTTGCTTTCAATCTCGTCATATAGACGAAGTACTGCTGGAGTTGCACCATTGCGAACTGAATCTCGGCAAGCATTGATGCCGTCAATGAATGAGGGAAACACATAAGAGGCACGCGCTTGAAAATGTGCAACAGGGTGAGCGCGAAGCCACACCTTGGTAATGACTCCAAGCGTGCCCTCGCTGCCAACGAAGAGTGAAGTGAGGTCTGGTCCGATTGCCGAAGCCGGAGCTCCGCCGGTGCGCACGATGTCGCCATTAGCAAGCACCACTTCAAGACCGACAACCATGTCTTCAATTTTCCCGTAGCGCGTGGAATATTGGCCCGCTCCTCTGCAGGCAACCCAACCACCAACAGTTGAAATGTCAAACGATTGCGGGAAGTGTCCAACGGTGAGTTTGTATTGCGATTGCAATTCATTTTCAAAATCTGGACCAAATGTTCCTGGCAGTACTTCAACGATTCCTGAAACTTCATCGACTGAAACAATTCCACGCATTGCCGTGACGTCAAGAACAACTCCGCCATACAAAGGAACGGCACTTCCGCAAACACCACTGCGACCACCGGCGACTGTGAGTGGCAAATCATGCGCATGACACACCGACATGATTGCCGATACTTGAGAAGAAGTTGTTGGTGTGCACACCGCACCAGGAGTGCGAGGAGTTTTACCGCTCAATGCCCAATGCATTGCAAGTGGCCACCAATCGCGACCATGTTCAGTTGTTGATTCTGCAGAAGATGTCGTTTCGCAAATTGCTTGTAACTCGTTGAGTACTGCAGCAGTTATGGCGTTGTTGCCTGAAAAACGATCAACAATGTCGTCTGCAGCAACCGAGAACTCAATTGGTTCGGTTGGCTGTGTCATGCCTTGAGGTTAGAACTATTGAACAGATGCCAAGAATTCGGCTTCGCTCACTAATCCAGCGGCTTCCTCGCGCGAGCATGAATCAACAAATTCGGCTACCTGGCGATCGATTTCTGCGGAGCTCCAGTTCAATTCCGTTGCCATGAGTTCAGCCACTTTGCGGGCACTAGCAAGGGTTGCGCGTCGGTTCACAATGCGGGCACGAGTTCTGCGAGACAACACGTCGTCAAGTGTCTGAGCCATTTCGTTGCGGCATGCAAACACTGCTTCTGCACGCAAATAGGGAAGCCCTGCAATGAGTGGTTCACCGAGAGATGGGTTCTCGGTAATCAATTCTTTGATTGCACGAACTTCCGTGCCAAAGCGCTCGACCAAATGAGCGTCTGGTCCTTTCAGCATTGAAGGTTTGAACCCGTCGGCACCAACGAAAGACAAGTTCTTGGTTTTACATTTGCGCGCTTTGCCCGTGTGCTTCACCACTTCGTCAACCGTATGTTCAGACATTTTGCGGTAGGTCGTCAACTTTCCGCCCATGATGGAAATAACTCCAGATGGAGAAACTTTCACCTTGTGCTTGCGCGACAAGTCGGCAGTCTTTCCCTTTGCAGCCGTGCCATCTTCATTGCTAACGAGAGGACGAAGGCCTGACCACACCGCAGTCACGTCATCAACAGTCACGTTTGTTGTTATGGATTGATTCAGGGCTTCAAGTACGTAGTCAATATCTTCTGCACTGGTTTGTGATTCATCCACACCGCCAGCAAAGTCGGTATCCGTGGTGCCGATGTAGGTGTATTGATACGTGCCGTCACCATTTGAAATCCATGGAACAACGAACAGGCTTCGCTTATCTCTGCGCACAGGAATCACAATGGCAATGTCGTTTTGAACTTTTTTCCACGGCACGGTCACGTGAATACCTTTGGCGGGACGAATGCTTCGCGGATTTTGTCCTTCGTCTGCCTGGCGAACATTGTCGGCCCACACGCCAGCGGCATTCACCACAGTTGTTGCGCGAATGGTGAATGGTTCTCCACCAGTTGGTTGAACAATTGCGCCTCGTGCAACACCTTGCTCGTCATGAACAATTTTGGTGACCGCACATTGGTTGGCAATTGCTGCGCCATATTTCGAAGCGGTGCGAGCAACGGTCACGCATAAGCGCGAGTCGTCTGCCGCTGCGTCATAGTACAAGTAGGCGCTGGCAAGTTTTTCAAACGGCATCGTTGGTAAATGTGCGTGTGCAGCCTTTGCTTTTAGACGGCGATGGAATTTTCCAATTCGCCAACCACCAGTTAGGTCATACATCCACAATGCGCTTCCCAAGGCACGTGCAATTTTTCGAGACACCACACCGTCTTTGGTGAGAATCGGAATCATGAAGGGGAGCAGCTGCACTAGGTGCGGTGCGTTTTTGCGTAACCGTTGGCGCTCGTGAAGCGCTTCATAGACCAAACCAATTTCACCTTGTTGCAAATAGCGCAGACCGCCGTGAATGAGTTTGCTGCTCTTCGATGAGGTGCCCGATGAGAAATCGTCCTTTTCAACGAGTGCGGTTCGAAGTCCGCGCGACGCGGCGTCCAGGGCAACACCCACGCCGGTGATTCCGCCACCAATCACCAAAACATCGAACTCCTCGGTCTTGAGGCGATCAATATTGAAATCACGATTGAAATTCACCGCGCCAGCCTAAACCCTGTTGGCCCTTTAAGAGCCATTTTGCGCCATTTTGGCGGTTTTTCTAATTTTCACCAATTATTTGTTCGCACGAATTGCTAATTAGAAAAAATCAGGCTTATTGTCGCCGAATGCTTTCACCAACCGATCTTGCCGCGAAATATCGCAGTAACGGTCGCAAGCTCACGCCACAGCGCAAGTTGATTTTCCAACTGCTGCATGAAAATGAAATGCACCCAACTGCAGAATTGTTGTTTGCCGAAGCCAGCGCTCAGATGCCAGGCATTTCATTGCGCACGGTGTATCAAACACTGAGTGAACTGGTTGAAATGGGCGAGTTGCAAATGATTGATATCGGTGGTGGCGCAACTCGGTTTGATCCAAATCTCGGAGATCATCACCATGTGGTGTGTGTTGACTGTGGGCAAATTCGTGATGTGCATGTCAGCGGCGTGTCCGCATTGCGTCCGTCTGGCGCTGAAGATTTTGTGATCAGCGAAGTTGGCGTGGTGTTTCAGGGCGTGTGCTCGTCATGCGAAAAAAGTCGTGTGAAGACTGTGAAGTCATCGCGCGCAAAGTCTCCTGCTCTGCAGGCGAAATCAAGTAAGTAAGTAAGTCCAGAAAATAACAACAGAGGAGAAAATCATGGCAGGCCTCGAAGGCACCAAAACACATGAAAACCTCAAGGAAGCGTTTGCAGGCGAGAGCCAAGCAAATCGTCGTTACTTGTGGTTCGCACAGAAGGCAGACGT
>JAFMJR010000024.1 GCA_017853385.1 Ilumatobacteraceae bacterium
CACTACGTCGTAGCGAACCCCCTGGTCACGGGTGATGTCGATTGGTGGCACGTGGAGAAACTCTAGTTGGTCACCCAGTACCGTGCTCCTATGGGATCCTTGGCAGTCACACGGCGAGCCCACCTCGACGCACGACTGCTCATAGGCACTAGAGCCATACGTGGCTTTGTTGACGGAATTGCCTATGTGATTTTGCCCGCATTTCTCCTGCACCTTGGCTTTAGCGGAACTCAGATAGGCGCTGTCATCACTGCCTCATTGCTGGGCTCTGCAGCCCTCACACTGACGGTTGGCATTTTTGCCCACCGATTCTCACCTGCGCGCTTACTCACCATGTCGTCATTGCTCATGATTGCTACGGGTATTGCATTCGATGTGACATCTTCGTTTGCACTTCTTCTGCTCATTGCCGCAGTTGGAACCATGAACCCAAGTGCGGGAGACGTAAGCGTGTTTCTTCCACTTGAACAGGCACTGCTTTCTACAAGTATTCGTGACAATGACCGCACGCCTGTATTCGCGGTCTACAACCTGGTGGGATCACTAGTTGGATCAATCGGTGCGCTCAGTGCAGGAATTCCAACCTGGATCGCAGTGTCACAGCATCAAAATGCAGATTACGGTCATCGTGCAAGTTTCCTGCTGTATGGCATTGCTGGCGTAGTTGTGTACATGCTGTACTCAAAATTGTCACTTTCTTCGCGCGATACTCCAACGAAAGCGGATCGGGCGCTGAGTGAATCCAAGCAGCTCGTATACAAACTTGCTGCCTTATTTAGTTTGGACTCCTTTGGTGGCGGTTTTGCTACCCAAGCAATTTTTGCCCTGTGGGTCTACAGACGTTATGAACTCTCAAGTGCAAACCTTGGAATGATCTTTTTCGCCACAGGAATTTTGTCAGCACTGTCGTCTCTGCTGGCTGTAAAAATTTCACAGCGCATTGGTCTAGTGCGCACCATGGTGTTTACACATATTCCTGCAAGCATCTTGCTTATCGGTGTAGCACTTGCTCCGAACGTGTGGGTCGCAATGAGCCTTTTCATTTTGCGCGGTCTACTTTCACAAATGGATGTGCCGGCGCGAACTAGCTATGTCATGGCGATTGTTTCACCGCGCGAACGCGCAGCAGCCGCAAGTATCACCAATGTTCCGCGAAGCCTCGCTGCAGCGCTTCCGCCAATTGCCGCGGGTTGGATGTTGGATCAGTCGAATTTTGCGTGGCCACTTATCATTTGCGCGGCACTAAAAATCATCTACGACCTTTTACTACTGTGGCAATTTCGTCACCTTCGACCACCCGAAGAGCGGTAATTATGGGCGGACTGAAGCCTTCAGCTCGCCTTTCACCACTTTTTGCTGCAGTTCGCGCTTCAGGAACTTGCCCGCAGCATTACGCGGCAAAGGCTCGGACATCAGCACGACCTGGGTAGGAATCTTGAACTTGGCAATCTTGTCGTCCAAGAAAGCCCACAATTCTTCTGGGGTCAGCGTCATGCCATCGTTTGGCAAAATCGCCACGCCCACTTCTTCGCCCAGACGCTCATGTGGCACACCAAACACGGCGGCTTCGTGCACTGCTGGGTGTTCGTAGATTGCGCTTTCCACTTCTGCTCCGTACACGTTTTCGCCGGCACGAAGAATCATGTCTTTCACGCGATCTTCTACATACACGTAGCCATCTGCATCTAAACGACCCAAGTCACCCGAGCGCAACCAGCCATCAACGATGGTCTCAGCTGTTGCATCTGGTCGGTTCCAGTAACCACGAATCAGCATTGGACCAAAGAACCAAATTTCACCCGACTGCCCTGTTGGCACTGGCTTCAAATTTTCATCACGAACTTCAACAAGCATTGGCCACGTTGCGCGACCGGTGCTGGTTGGGTGAGATAAGTAGTCAGAACCTGTAATTGCAGGACCAAACGCGTTGGTTTCGGTCATGCCGTAACCAAGTTGCGGGTTGCCGTTCTTTACTTTGTCTTGCACTTTGCCTACGAGTGAGGCAGGCGAAGGTGCGCCACCGCCACCAACTGCGCGCAAGCTTGATGTGTCGTACTTTGCAAACGATGGTGAGTTCACCAAGTCCCAGCTTTGTGTTGGTACGCCAACAAAGTTGGTGATCTTTTCGCGCTCAATCATTTCAAGCGCTTTTTCTGGGTCCCACTTGTACATGATTGCCAGTTTCAATCCAGCAACAAAACAGCTGAGCATCACCGGCACACAACCCGTTACGTGAAACAGCGGCACAATCAAAATGAATGACGTTGGAACCTCTGGCCCGTCAACTTCTTTGAGCTTTGTTCCAGACATCAAAAACACGTTGTTACGTGCAGAAAACGCCATGATCGAAGAAACGATTGCTCGGTGAGTTGATACCGCACCTTTCGGACGACCAGTTGTGCCTGATGTATACAAAATGGTCGCATCATCATCTGGCTGAATGTCAGCACCTGGGTGCTTGTCGCCAAGTGGCAACACTTCTTCCCACTTATCTACGCCTGCAGGTAGCGGCTTCTCTGCGCGCACAACCAACACTTTGATGTTCTTCTTTACGCAGCTTGCAGCACCAATATCAAAGCGCTGCTGATCGCAAATCAACACCGTTGCACCAGAGTCTTCAAGTGCGAAATCCATTTCGTCTTCTGTCCACCACGAGTTCATAGACACGTTGATTGCGCCAACTGAAATAATTGCGGCAAACGACATGACCCATTCAGGGAAGTTGCGCATGGCAACCGCAACACGGTCACCTTTCTTTACGCCGTAAGTGTTGACAAGAAGTGAAGCAAGCGCATCAATGCGATCTGACGCTTGAGCAAAGGTGTATGTCTCGTTTTCGTAAACAAGAAATGGCTTGTCGCCGTGTCCGCGTGCGCCAGCAAACAACTGACCCAAGTGTGCGGGAGCATTTTTAAACACTTTCATCTTCACGCCACGCACTTCGGCGTCAATCAGTTCGAAAATTTGCCCTGGCCCTGTTACGGCTGCGTTGGCTTCAAGAAATGTCATTGACATAGTGGTCTACCCCCGCGAAAAACACTAGCGGTCAAGGGGTTGGTGGCTCTAAGCCACGTCGGCACGAATTAGTAAGTGCGGCGGAATTGCGAAAGGTAACGCTCGTTGTCGCGCTTGACGCGAAGTTGAACGAGTACGTAGCAGTAACCAGCAAGGGCCAACAGGCTAAGAATGAACAAGTAGACGAAACCACTTGCGCCGGTTGCAACGCCAAGCATGAGTGAGGCCGCACTGGTTCCGGCAAGACCGAACACCAAGTTTTGACGCTTCTGGCGAACCAGTGCCTCATGAGTAACTCGCTGTGGGCGGTACTGCGGGCGTGAGGAAGACTGACGAACAAGTGCGCCAGTCATCGAACCATAAGCGGCTGGGCGCTGAGCGCGACCCATTGGGCGCTGCTGTGTTGGAGCGAGCGGACGAGCCATGCCGCGAAGCTGTTGCTGTGGGTAACGACCGCCTGCACTTTCGAGGTGGTTCAGTTGGCGACGGAAGTTGGTCACCGAGTTTGCTGGCGAACCGTTGAGGCGAGCACGAACCAAAGGTGGGAGCAAGACAGCAAGCCAAGCGGCGCCCACGATGAGAAGAATCAGTTTGCTCATGAGGCTGATAATTGTATTACAGAATTGCTACAAAACGGACAACATGGGGTGAATATGGCTATTTCTCGCCAGTTTCTATGCAGTCTCTGGGCGCCTATATGGACCGCTTTTGCCGCCCGTTTTTTCCCACAGGGCCAAGCCATCAATGGTCATGGCCTTATCGGCGCTCTTACACATGTCGTAGATGGTGAGGGCCGCCACGGAGCAGGCATGCAGGGCTTCCATCTCCACCCCCGTGCGGTCCACGGTGTCGACCTGGGCCTCAATGGCCACGAAGGTGTCGCCCACCTCGAAATCGATGCGCACCGCACCAATTTGCAACGGGTGACAAAGAGGAATCATTTCGCTGGTGCGCTTGGCGGCCATGATGCCGGCAATACGCGCCGCAGCAATGACGTCTCCTTTAGGAACTTCTTTGCTGGAAATTGCCGCAGCAGTTTCAGCTTTCATGTTCACCGTGCACCGAGCTACCGCGCGACGAGCAGTTGCGCTTTTCGCCGTCACATCCACCATGTGGGCATTGCCTGAATCATCAAGGTGCGTGAACTGTTGATCGCTACTCATGTTCATCCGCCAATCTGACTCATGGTTCGACGCGGACGCACAAACGTGACATTACCGATGCTGTGACCCGCCCACTTCGTGCCAACAGCACGCTTAATTTCTGCCGCAATTGCATCATCGCTTGCACCGTTGCGAAGCAAAACGCGTAAATCAAACTCGGTTGTTGAAAACAAACATGTGCGAAATTGGCCATCGGCAGTTAAGCGCACTCGGTCGCAGTCTCCGCAAAATGGTTTGGTAACTGATGGAATAACACCAACTGTTCCCTTGCCATCGAGATAGCGCCAACGATCTGCCGGCGCTGCGCCGCGAGCTGGAACAAGTTCAAGTGGATACACCTTGTTAATAGCATCCACAATTTCGTCTTGACCGACCACTTGATTGTTTTGCCACGTTCCATCGGCATCAAGTGGCATGTACTCAATGAAGCGAACTTCTACGCCTTTGTTGCGACCAAACGTTGCAAGGTCAACAATCTCATCGTCGTTCACTCCGCGCTGTACAACAACATTGACTTTCACTGGAGAGAACCCAGTTGCAATTGCTGCATCAATTCCTTCAAGTACGTGCTCTAGTTCGTCGCGGCGCGTCATTTCCAAAAAGCGCTGCTTCTTCAACGTGTCAAGACTGATATTGATGCGGCGCAAACCAGAATCAAAAAGCTCTTGTGCGATTAAACGCAAGGTTGCTCCGTTTGTGGTCACCGCCAGGTCAATTGGTTTACCCGCGCGAGGCGAGTTTGCTGAAGCAGGTACCTGTAATTGAGCAAGCTTGTTGATCAACACAGGAAAATGCGCGCGCATTGTTGGCTCACCGCCAGTGAGGCGAATTCCATCGACATCAAAGTGTGAAACACAGATGCTGGCTATGCGATGCAACTCTTCGTATGACAGCACCTCTTCGCGAGGCAACCATTTCATGCCTTCCGCCGGCATGCAATACGTGCAGCGGAAATTGCATCGATCGGTAATCGAAATGCGCAAATCGCGCACTGTTCGGCCGAACGGATCAATCAATTCCACGACTTCAGCCTAGGGTTCGCCTGCGCAAGAGCATTAGCCAAGCAGGTAAACAGGCACTTCTTCGCCCGCTTGCAAACCGTTTCCATCTGGCACCTGTGCAAGGCCATTGGCCATTGCAGTGCTTGCCAACTGATGACTTCCTTGCGGGCCCGTGTCGCGCACATGCAGTCGGCCATCGCTGCCAAACTCACCAAACACACGCACAAAGTGAATCTTCCCGTCTTGCTTGCGCTTCACGGGCGCATCAAGCACTGCGGTAATCGCAGGACGCAAGAGATTATTTGTGTGCCCCATCATTTTTCGAAGTGCTGGACGAGCAAGCAATTCATAACTAATGAGAGAACTCACCGGATTGCCAGGCAAACCAAAAATTGGAATCACTCGACCGTCTTCTGCTTGAAGTTGACCGAATGCAAATGGCTTTGCTGGCTTGATTGCCATCTGCATCCACTGCATCGTTGCAATTTTTGACAACACGGCCTTCACCACATCAAAGTCGCCCATGCTCACACCACCACTTGTCACAATGGCATCGCAACGAGTCGAAACCTCACGAAACACGCGCTCAAGTTCTGCTTCATCGTCGCGTACAACACCAAGGTTGATCACTTCGCAGCCCGTTGCTGCAATCATTTCGTGAAGCATGGTCAAGTTGCTCTCGCGTATCTGACCAATGCGAAGCGGTGATCCATCAACCACCAACTCGTCTCCAGTTGACAACAGCGCAACTCGTGCACGTGGAAACGCCATCACCTTGCGTGCATTCACGCTCGCCAATACTCCAACTCCTGCAGCGTTCAACACTGTTCCTGAAACAAACACCGTCTCGCCTGCATGCACATCGCTACCTGCGTCACGCACGCCGTCGTGAGCATTTGCAGCGCGAGAAATGCGCACATGCGTGTCACCTACTCGCTGCGTGTCTTCAACCATCACCACGGCATCTGCGCCTTCTGGCATTGGAGCACCAGTCATAATTCGAATTGCTTCACCCTCACCTACAGCAACTGTTGGCGCAGCACCTGCCGCCAAGGTGTCAACAACACGAAGTTCAACAGGAACAGTTGCAGTATCAATTGAGCGAACCGCATACCCATCAACTGCGGTGTTGTGAAACGGCGGAACATCTTCGGTGGCCACCACATCTTGAGCCAATACTCGACCGGCAAGCGTTGCAAAATCTGACAGTTCAGGAGCAAGTGGTTTGCACCCCGAAAGCACCGCGTCTTGCGCCTCAAACAGTGGAATCATCGGTCTGAACGGTACCGCCACCTGACAGGCTGTAGCCATGGTGAATTACCCCGCACTTGGCCCTTCTGGTCACTCGGCTGCATGGAAATCTGCTGATGGTGCGTACGAAAGCACTATTTCATTGCGGTGGGAAAACGAAGGATGGACAGCGGACGGAACTCTCGGTATCGACAATGCGCAATTCGTATTCCGACTTTCTGCTTCCTGGATGGTGCAACAGTTTTTATTGTTCCGCGACATGGACGAACCGGATTTGTGGCTCGCTACAGATGGCCATGGCCGCTGGGGTGAGATGAATGGCGCACATCGCACAGAATTAGACGGCTGCATTGATATTGATTTGCGCGGCACACCATTCACCAATGTGGTCCCTATTCGCAGGCTGCCACTGCTCGTTGGTCATAGTGCTCAACAAAATGTGATCACCATTGATATTGAAACCTTGGCTGTTGTTGTTCGACCACAGACCTATTCGCGAGTTGGCGAACATACGTGGCGTTATTTCAGTTTTGCAAGCGAATCAGAAGTTGAAGTGCAAGTAGACGAGCATGGTTTCGTTCTTGACGAACCAGGTTCGTTTATTCGCGTTACTCAGTAATTGACTGATACACCAAGCTGCGCAAGAACGGACGAATTGGGTGCGTTGTTGATGGCATCAACTGCGTGAAAAACATTGCAGTGATCTCTTCCACTGGGTCAATCCAAAATGCGGTGCTGGCCATACCGCCCCAGCTGTACGTGCCGTTTGAACATGCAACCTTGGTCTTTGCCTGATCAATCACCACAGCAAATCCGAGACCGAAACCAAGACCGTCGTAAAACACTTCTTCGCCCATTGGTCGACCCCAATCGGAGATGTCTTTGTTTCCTGGAATGTGGTTCATGGTCATCAGGTCAAGCGTGGTCGGCGAAATGATTCGCACTCCATTGAGCTCACCACCATTTTCAAGCATCTGCAAAAACTTCCAATAGTCAGCAGCAGTTGAAACTAGACCGCCACCACCTGAATCCCATGAGCGCTGTGTGATTACTTGATTCTCAATTGCCGTGTAACGCACTTTCTTTGCAGGCGATGGATCAAATGCGTACAACGCAGCAAGTCGCGATTGCTTATCTGGTGCAACATAAAACGATGTGTCGTTCATGCCAAGTGGTCCAAGAATTCGCTTCTGCAAGAAATCACCTAAACGCATTCCCGACACCACTTCAACCAAGCGACCAACCACATCGGTTGCCACGCTGTAGTTCCACGATGTACCTGGCTCAAATACCAATGGCATTGCGGCAAAGTTGTCGCAGACCTGTTCAAGCGTTGGGTTTGGAAATTCCTTTGCAAATTCAGCTTCGCGCGCACGATAAATAGCATCGGTTGCGTCGTAATAGTTGAATCCATAAGTCAAACCAGCGGTGTGGGTAAGCAGGTGCCACACGCGCATCGGTGCACGTGAAGGCGCAGTGATTGGCTTGGTTGAAGATCCGCCAGCAAACACGCGAATATTGCCAAAAGATGGAATGTAATTGCTCACTTCATCGGTGAGTTGAATTTTTCCTTCTTCCACCATCATCATCAATGCAATTGAGGTAATTGGCTTCGTCATCGAATAAATGCGATACATGGTGTCTTGTTCAATCGGTGTCTTGGCCTCAACATCGCGCATTCCGTAGGTACTGCTGTGCACAATTTGTCCGTATCGCGCAACCGCCACGTGATACCCGGGCAGACGACCATCATCGACATAATCCTTGAAGTGAGCGTCAATGCGCGAAAGACGCTCGGCGCTCATACCTACTTCTTTTGGATCAATAGTTACTTTGAGTTCGCTCATGACAGTGTGCCTTTCAACCAAGTGCGTAATTCGTTTCCAACATCAGTTCTTTTTAGCGTTAATTCAATGACGGTTTGCAGCCAACCCATTGGTGTTCCTGTGTCATGGCGCTCAATGTCGCTCACCACACCATCAACCGTTTGTGCTTGTGCGCCAATGAGTAGCGCATCGGTCAACTGAATTTCACCGCTTGGCGCAGGTGCAAGGGTTTCCAAAATGTCAAACATGTCTGGCGCCAACACATAGCGACCAATGATGATGATGTCACTTGGTGCATCTTCCATCTTTGGTTTTTCGACTACACCAGTAATTGTCACTTCACCACTCGGGCCAGTTGTTCCCGTTGTGGTAATCACACCGTAAGCACTCACTTCTTCTTTTGGTACGCGCTTTAATCCAACAACGGTCTTCCCTGTTGAGTTATGCATCTGCGCCATCTGCAACAACAACGATGAGTCACCCATAATTTCGTCTGGCAAGAGCAATGCGAAAGCTTCGTCGCCAACAGCAGCGCGTGCGCACGACACAGCGTGCCCAAGACCGCGCGGTTTGTCTTGATACGCAACGCTGATGCGCACGTCTGTGCCGATTCGCGCCAAACGATCTGCCAAATCAATACGTCCGCTTTTGCGAACGCGATCAACGGTGTCTTGCGACGGCTTCAAATACTCCTCGATGCCAGGCTTGGCAACATTGGAAACCACCACTATGTGTTCGGCTCCCGCGCCAATTGCCTCATCCATCACCAACTGCAGTGCAGGCGTGTCAAAAATGGGCATCAGTTCTTTTGGCACTGCCTTGGTGGCTGGCAAAAATCGGGTTCCTAGCCCGGCAGCAGGAATCACAGCAGTGCGCATAGCCATACCTGCATCCTAGAATTACTGGTCTTATGCCAACGTATGTCTACAAATTCATTGACTCTGGCGAGACCATTGAAGTGCAGCAGGCGTTCTCGGACGAACCGCTTACCGAAATAGCCCACCCCGTTGACGGCGTGGTCAAACCGGTGAAGAAGGTGTTCACCCCGGTCGGCGTGTCATTCAAAGGTGGCGGCTTCTACAAGACCGATTCAGGATCTTCGTCCAAGTCTTCGGGTGGGTCGTCATCTTCCAGCGCCGCAGCAGCACCTGCAGCCCCCGCCGCGCCAGCGGCATCGTCTGCCGACTAACTCGGCACACGCACTACCGAAATTCGCCCTAGGCGAACACATCAATGCGTGAAACAACTCATTGATCGTCTTCAGCCTGCACTACGCGTCCTTAACGCTGCATACCGCCAGCTATCTAGCAGCCGCCAAAAACAAATCGTCACCATTTCAGTATTGGCAACAATTGCAGCGCTCATCTATGCACGTGAAGTTCGCGATCTACAAACAAAAACACAGGCATTCGGCAAATACACGGTTGTACACATTGCCGCGCGTGAAATTGCTATCGGCGAGCCAATCACCGCATCAGACACACAAACCTTCACAATGCCAAGCCAGTTTGTGCTTCCCTCTACTTTGCTTGAGCTTTCGGAATCTCTCACTGCAACAACCAACATTCAACAAGGCGATGTAATTAGCGAGCAAAACACTTCGGCAAGTGATCAACGAGTTGCGGTGCCAGCAGGAATGCGCGCGGTATCCATAGTTCCACGCATTGCAATGCCCGCATTGCAACCTGGATCACTGGTGGACATAGTGGCGAATGGCCAGATCATCGCAGCACGCGGAATTGTGCTGTCCACGCTCGACGACAATTCTGGAATAGTCATTGCTGTCAGCGAGTCGACAGCACCAGCAGTAGCAAGTGCTGCGGCTATCGGCGAGGCAGCAATTGTGCTGGCGAACTAATGAGATCTAACGAAATGATGTAGCGAGAATTGACAGCACGCCAATGCCAACAGCAAATCGGTACATCACAAATGGCGTGAAGCTTCGGGTACGAAGCAAACGGATCATTCCCCACATTGCAAACCAACCCGATATTCCTGCTGTCACTATTCCCACAAACATTGGAATTAGCAGGCCATCAGGAATGCCATCGCTTGCCAACTTGGTCAGCTTCAACAACACCGCTCCGCCGATAACTGGAACACTCATAAGAAAGCTGATTCGTGCTGCTGCATCGCGCGAATAACCAAATTTACGAGCTGCAGTAATAGTGATACCCGAACGTGAAGTACCCGGGTTGAGCGCCAACACTTGAGCGGTTCCGATCAGCAATGCATCACGTGTTGTGAAACTGTCAAGATCCCGAGCGCCCTGTTGTCGATCTGCCCACACGAGTACAGCGCCAAACACCATGAGCGAAATTGCAATTAATGCGGGGGTACCAAGCTTTTCAACGATCCAGTCTTCGGCAACCGCCCCAACAATTCCTGCTGGCACCGCAGAAAGCACGAATAGCCACGCACGCCGACCAACAGCCACATTTGCCCGCTTAGGCGAGACCACAACTTTGATGCCCTCACGCACATACGGAACTAGTTCGGCACGCAGGTAAAACAGCACCGCAATCAGAGTGCCCAAATGCAACGAGGCATCAAAAGCCCTCTCAGTTGCCAAGTCATTGAGGTCATTCCACCCAAACAGCCACGGAGCAAGGATCAGGTGTCCGCTCGACGAGATAGGAAGAAATTCCGTAAGCCCTTGCACCAGGCCAAGCACGATCGCATGGAGGATTGACATACCTATTGCTTACACCACTATTGGCACAAGTTGTGGGTATCGTTGCATATCTGCAACACCACATTGTTGGAAAAGGGACCACTCGCCATGGAACTCGAAATCGAACTGACCGAATCCCTGACTGAGCCGTCTCTGACTACCCAACCCAATGGCAGATTGCGCCTCACGTTTCACTGGCGAGATGAAATAAAACGAGTTCTTGAATCTGTCGCGCACCCTTTACGAGACGAAGCTCACGACGGTTTTCTCCACCTTTGGGCCGCAGAGGAATCAGCGCGTGATTTTGAACAACTGAATGCCACCACTGTGGTCATTCGCAATCGCTGAATAATCAGTCGAACTGAATACCGAGTGCGGTCAGCACTTCAAGCGGTGAAGCATTGAGTCCATTGCACAACTTTGGCAAGAGGTCAATTGAAGGCCGCGTTTCAAAAGCAAAGTAGCGGTACAAATTTCCGCGATTTAGATCACACGCTTCGGCTACTGCCTGCAAACTCGGATAATCGTGCTCATCCATCTTTCGATACAACCAGTCGAGCCCGACCACCTTGGTGCTTTTTGCCACGTGAAAAAACTAGCAAATTGCAGTGCTTGGTTATGTACCACTCATTGTTACGTCACGAATCACAAGCGAAAGCCCATGGGCGCGTGAGGGCAACCAATCAACATCTGCCCCGATCGCCACGATGTCGAGCAACATGCGTTGCAGTGTGCTGGCAATGGTGAACTCACGAACCGGAGCACCAACGGTGCCATTACTGATGAGCATTCCTGATGCGCCAGTGGAGAAATCACCCGAAATTGGGTTTACTCCACTGTGCAAACCAGACACCATTTGAATAAGCACTCCATCATCCACACCAGCAATCAGCTCTTCTTGCGATTGGGTACCTGGCACCAACTGCATTGCCAAACAACCAACGCCAGGCGAGCCGGCGAAACCGCCACGTGTTGCATTTCCTGTGCTGGTGGTGTTCATGCGACGCGCGCTGTACGACGAGTGCACGAACTTCTTCAGTACTCCATTTTCAATAAGCACATTGCGTCGTGCCGCTAAACCTTCACCATCAATATCGGTTGCCGTATACGCAAGCGGGTTAGTTGGGTCATCAACCAAAGTAAACCTTGGGTCTGCAACTTGATCCCCCAAACGCTCCGCAAAGAAACTTCT
The DNA here is from genome assembly GCA_017853385.1 of Ilumatobacteraceae bacterium. Classification (GTDB taxonomy): domain Bacteria; phylum Actinomycetota; class Acidimicrobiia; order Acidimicrobiales; family Ilumatobacteraceae; genus UBA3006. The sequence continues at coordinate 12,123 of JAFMJR010000024.1, forward strand.
TCCCTTTGCAACGTTTTCGCCATTCAATGTGCTGGACAAAATGCTGATGAACTGCGAAGTGACATATGGGTCAAGCACCACAGTTGTTCGTTTGCTTGGAGGCTTAATTGCACCGAGCAAACGAGTTGCGCGCTCTGCTGCTTCGCGGGCAGCCTTTTGCAAATTAAAGTCTTTTGGCGAATCGCCAACAGAGAAACCAAAACCAGTTTGCGTTTCTTCTTCATCGTCAGCAAGAGTGCTCACTGATACATAGCACGAATTACCACGACCGCTTTCACGAATACCTGTTGTAGTTGCAACCGCTACTTCGCCCCAACCATCGTCGTAGTTCGCTTCGTCAACACGCACCCGCTCGTCCATGCCAAGTGTGAGTTTTTCTAGTTCTTTGGTCAACGCAATTTTTTTGTCGGTCGGGTAACCGGCAAGTTCTTCGTCCCAAAACTTTTGTGGAATTTGCGCAACACCATCGGGAACTGCAAGTCCTGCAAATTCATCTGGAGTACCAAAACTCACGTTGTCGCGTGCATCTGCCAATACTTCAGCAATGGCGGCCGGGTCAAGTGTGCCCGCGTAGGCAAATCCTGTGCGACCGTCTTTAATGACACGGATGCCAACACCTTCGCTTTGCGCAGACACGAAGTGCTCGAGTTCACCTTCATATATACGAATGGCGGTCTCGCCACCTCGACTGACATATGCCTCTATTTGTTCACCTGCGCCAGCCTGAGCAACTACTCGGTCGGCAATTGCTTGCAGATCGTCAACAGTGTTGCTCATGCTGCGGTTCCACCAATGGTCATGGACTTCACACGCAATGTTGGGCAGCCATCGCCAACAGGAACGCCTTGGCCATCTTTGCCACATGTGCCTGGGCCACCCATTGCAAAGTCGTTGCCCATGAGGTCTATGTCTTTCAACACCTGCGGGCCATTTCCAATGAGGTTTCCTTCACGCAATGGTTCGGTGATCTCACCATTTTCAATGAGGTACGCCTCGACCATGCCGAACACAAAGTCGCCGCTTGCTGTGTCAACTTGACCACCACCAAGTTTTGCAACATACACACCCTTGTCAGTTGCACGGATGATGTCGTCGGGGTTTTCAGAACCGTTGGTTACAAACGTGTTCGTCATGCGCACCATCGGAAGATCTGCATAACTTTGACGTCGACCGTTGCCACTTTGCTTGCGACCTTCTTTGCGAGCACGGATGTAGTCCCACATGTAGTCGGTGAGAATTCCATTTTCAATCAGCGTGTTCTTTTGCGATGCATGACCTTCGTCGTCAACACCAATTGCTCCCCATTCACCAGCCATGGTTCCGTCGTCAATCACCGTGACAAGCGGCGAAGCCACAAGCTCGCCCATTTTGCCGCGGTACACGCTTGAACCTTTGCCAACCAGGTCGGCTTCGAGTCCGTGACCACATGCTTCGTGAAACAACACACCGCCCGAGCCTTGTTTGATAACTACCTGCATGGCACCAGATGGAGCAGGACGTGCCTGCAACTTGGTAATTGCTTGCTGAGCTGCACGAACAGCGAGCTCTTCCACATCATGTTCGTCAAACAACTCAAAGCCAATGGTGTGACCAAGTGAGTTGTATCCGGTTTGCATTCCTGCATCACCATTTGCAATCACACTTACTCGCATTAAGGTGCGAACCTGCTCATCAGCACTAAACACACCGTCCGAGTTGGCGATCAAAATTTGTTTTACTGAATCGCCATAGCCGGCCGACACTTGCACAATTGCGCCGTGCACTCCACGTGCTGCGGCATTGGCGCGTTGCAATAACTCAACCTTTCGCGCTTTGGCAACGGTGTCGGGAAACTGCACGATGGTGTTTACTGGGTGACGGAATACGGGTTGCAATGCAATGGTGTGAACCCCACCGTCTCCTTGCTTTGCTGCAGCAGCGGCAGCCTCGGCTGCGGCCAACAAGCCACGCTCCGACAGATCGGAAGTATGGGCAAACCCAGTGGTCTCACCCGCGATCACGCGAATGCCTGCACCTCGGTCGCGACCGCTCGTTACCTGCTCAACCTTGCCGTCATCAAGCCCTGCTGAAGTAGACCTTTTGTCCTCTACATAGATTTCCGAGAACTCAGCGCCAGTACTGCGCCCCTTGGCAAGCACTTTGGCAATGACATCTGGCTCGATAAGTGGTGAATTGCTGCGCGAAGACATGCCGAAAGCCTACCGAAGGTGCATTGAGCAAGGCTGAGCGTGCCCTGTAAACCCGTACGATTTACCCTGTGAATAACAGCACCGACGCCCCAACGAGCGTCGCGGTTCCCCGCCACCACCGCACGTTGTGGTGGAAAGAAGCACTTATTATTTCTGCTTTCTACGGGGTGTACACCATGATCCGAAATCAATTCGGATCTGCACTCGTGAACGGCGTAGACGTACCGCTGCATTCATTCACCAATGCTGTTCGCGTCATTCGCATTGAACGTGCACTTGGTTTGTATCACGAAGAATCTATTCAAGATTTTTTCTTGCCTCACGTGTGGTTTATCAAACTGATGAACACCTATTACGGCACCGCACACTTCTTTGTCACTATGGGTGTGTTCATTTTGTTGTTCAAGCGACGCCCCGATGTGTTTGCTCAGTGGAGAAACACACTTGCGGCAATGACTGGGCTCGCCATCATTGGTTTCGTGCTCTTCCCTCTTATGCCACCACGGTTGCTTGACGAACCTTGTCCATCAAAAACTGGTGGTTACGGTGGCGCATGCATCGAACATGAGTTGCGTAATTACAACGGTGCGCAAAACTTTGGTTTCGTCGACACTGTTGCTGAATATGGTGGCCCTTGGGCATTTAACGAGGGGCCGGCAGCGTCACTTTCAAATCAATACGCCGCAATGCCGTCGCTACACATTGGCTGGTCAACGTGGTGTGTGTTTGCACTGTGGCCAATCGCAAAACGCCGTTGGGCTCGCATCGCGCTCTTTCTCTACCCCGCCACCACGCTGTTGTGCATTGTGGTGACAGGTAATCACTTCTGGTTAGACGGTGTAGGTGGATTAGTGGTGTTTGTCACGGGTTATGTCATTGGAACATGGCTACATCGCTGGAATCACCGACGATTAGATGCCCGCATGGCTCTACACCCTGCGCTCGAGCGCAGGTAGCGTGAATTGCCATGGCTCTCGCAGATATTCGGCAACCTAGCGATCTGCGAACGCTTACCCTCGAACAACTCGAAGGGCTCGCAACCGAAATTCGCGAGTTTGTAGTTGCTGCAGTTTCTGAAACTGGCGGACACCTCGGTTCGAATCTTGGAGCAGTAGAGCTCACACTTGCATTGCACCGCGTATTTGAATCTCCACGCGATGCAATTTTGTGGGACACCGGGCACCAGGCATACATTCACAAAATTGTCACTGGCCGCCGAGCTGGATTCAGCAAGCTACGTCAAGCAGATGGAATTTCTGGCTATCCAAGTCGCGAGGAAAGCATTCACGACTTCATTGAAAATAGCCACGCCAGCACGGTGTTGAGTTACGCATACGGCCTCGCAGTTGCCCGCGATTCCGGCCAGTCTCCAGACCGCCGCCACATTGTTGCGGTAATTGGTGACGGATCAATGACGGGCGGCATGGCATATGAAGCGCTGAACAATCTCGGTCACAGCGGTAAGCGCGTAATTGTGGTGCTCAACGACAACGGACGCAGCTATGCGCCAACGGTGTCCAACCTGAGTCAAGGTGCGCTTTCCAACAAACTCACCGACATTCGTTTGAACCCTGTGTATGTTCGCCGTCAACGAAAATTTGAAAAGTGGTTGAAGGATTTGCCACTCATTGGCCCCCAAGCCGAACGTGGAATGGAAGCATTCAAAGCAGGCGTTCGCGAATTTTTGCAACCACCTGCATTTTTTGAAGCACTCGGTGTTCGCTACATCGGTCCAATTGATGGCCACGACATTGAAGCGTTGGAGCATGCATTTAGTGCGGCGCAACAACGAGTTGAGGAAGGACCAATTGTGATTCACGTGATCACACAAAAAGGTCGCGGATACTCACCTGCAGAAGATGACGACGAAAAGCATCTGCATGATGCTCCAAAATTCAATCCTGCAACTGGTCCTTTGAAATCGGTTCCAACGGGTTACACCGAGGCATTTGCCGACACGATTGTGGAAGTCGCACGGCAAGACCCACGAATTGTTGCAATCACCGCTGCAATGCCAGGACCAACTGGGCTCATTGAGTTTCAAGAAAAATTCCCCGATCGCTTTTTTGACGTAGGTATTGCAGAACAACATGCAGTAACAGCTGCTGCAGGTATGGCAATGGGTGGCATGCGTCCGGTTGTTGCGTTGTATTCCACCTTCTTGAATCGCGCATGGGATCAAGTGGTGTATGACGTTGCACTGCATCGATTGCCTGTCATTTTCTGTCTAGACCGCGCAGGTATCACCGGCGATGACGGCCCTAGTCACCACGGCATTTACGACATGGCTTTGCTATCGAAAGTTCCCGGAATGCGCGTCCTTGCACCATCGAGCACTCAAGAAGTGCAGCAAATGTTGCGCGATGCCGTTGCTCTTGCCAATGAAGGGCCCGTAGTCATTCGATATCCAAAAGGTGTTGCTCGCAGCGTTGATGCGCAAGATGTTGGTTCAGGCCTTGCAGCGCGCAAACTGTTAACCGACCCTGCGCAGAAGGTGTGCATTTTGGCCATTGGCAAAATGGTTGGGGCATCGCTCGATGCTGCAGCGCTGCTTGCAGCCAGTGGAATTTCAGCAACCGTATGGGATGTTCGTTCGTGTTCGCCACTTGACGAAAAGATGATCAGTGACGCCGCTCAACACCACGTGGTCGTCACTGTTGAAGATGGCATTCGCGAAGGCGGAATTGGTATGACCATTGAAGATTTGGTTTCCCATGCCTCTGCGCCAAACCGACCGGTTGTTGAAGTGCTCGGAGTGCCAAAGCAGTTCATTCCCCAAGCAAAACCAGATGCAATCTTGTCGCGCATTGGTCTTGATGCCGAGGGAATTGCGGCTGCTGTGCAAACTGCATGTTTGCGCTAAGAAATCGGCTCAAAACTCCTAATTGGTCGAACACCATATTTAAGTGATTTCGACCAGTTGTCATTTCCATTTGTTAAAAACGACCATGACCTGGCATAAAAAGTTTGTGACGAGTCTTCGCTTGACGACCAATACGTGGTGAATGTGCGTGCAGTTCCTGGTTCAGACATCTGAACAAAACCACCAATTGTTGTTCGCTGCG
>JAFMJR010000090.1 GCA_017853385.1 Ilumatobacteraceae bacterium
TTTGCTCGGCAGAGGTTTCGCTGCGGTCAATAATTTCACTGGCGCCGATGGATTTCAGCCATTCGCCTTCACTGGCCTTGCCTGTACTGGCAACTACTTCGTAACCACGGGCTGCCAACATGCCCACCGCATACGAACCCACTCCACCAGTTGCTCCCGTCACTAACACCGGGCCAGCACCTGTTTTTAGTCCGGCGCGCTCCAAAGCATCAACCGACATTGCGGCCGTAAAGCCTGCGGTTCCCACCATCATTGCGGTCTTTGTGGTGAGACCTTTTGGCATCGGCACAATCCATCTAGCTGGCACGCGCGCCATTGTTGCGAAACCACCGTGATGCGCAACTCCAATGTCGTTGCCGTGTGCAATTACTTGTGAGCCAACGGCCACAGATGGATCGCTTGATTCCACAACCGTTCCGGCGAGATCAACTCCTGGAATAAGTGGATCAATGCGGGCAACTTTGCCTTTTTCGGTGGTGGACAATCCATCTTTGTAGTTGATGCACGAATACTCAACAGCAATGAGTACTTCGCCTTCACCAAGCGAATCTGACGAAATCGTTTCAATACGTCGAGTCCACACGTCATTGACCTTGCCAACCAACATTGCTCGTACATCAGACATGGTGTTCTCCTTTATGCCACTAATTGCAGAATTTTTTGCTTTGCTGTATCACCGATCGTTACTTCATCGCCGGATGCAAACCAAATTTCACTATGTGTATCAAACAACTCGTTTGCAGATTTTTCACCGTGGGGCAATTGCTGCATTGACGTTGCGGTATATACGCATACGTTCCACGCAGCATGACCGCCAACGCTTTTCACTGCTTCGGCAACTACGTGTGCCCACTTATGTTCAAAGTCGATTACCGATTGCGGGTTAGACACGTACTGCATCACGTTTGAGGTTTCAGTGAACACCAGACCAACGTTTTTGCCATCAATCTGATCTTTCATCGCAACAATTTCAGTGTTTAGCTGCTTTGTAATCTTTTTCTGGTCATAGGTGGTAGAGCGTTCGCGATGCAAAGTAATCGGGTGCACCCAATTGTCAACTGTTTCGCCTGATTCAGCGCGCAAAATATCAAGTGGCGGTGTTGCACTGCCCTGGGTCACCAACAGCACATGTTGTGCTACCGGCCGTAGCGAATACACAAACATGTCCAAAATGTTTTTGTCTAATGCGTGAGCGAGTGCAGCAACGACATCAACTGTTGGTGTTGGCCCTCGACGCTCTTCGCCCGCACGCGCACGCTCAAGTGCGACAACATATGGCTGCGAAATACCTGCACGCTGCGACAAATCACGCGTTGACCAACCGCGCGATGTGCGTTCGTTGAACAACCACTGAGCAAACCCGATGGGGTCAAACTCGAATTGACGGTTGAGCGAGGGTCGTTGTTGCTTCATGGCTGGTGATAAATATAGTATTCACCTATGGGGATGGCCAGCGAATCGCTGCAAACACGCGATATTCCGCGTCAAATATCGCCCTGGCCCCTTTTCGGTCTGTTCGTTGCTGCCACGTGGGTGCTCGACATTGGTCTGCATCAATCCATCTCGGACCACCGCAATTCGGTAGCAATCGTTGCCGCATGGTTTGCCATGACCGCAGCCATGATGACCCCCACCACAGTCCCCATGCTCAATTCGCTTCGCGAAATACTTGGCAGCTCATCACAAGACACATGGTGGATGTTCATCGCTGGTTACGTCACGATGTGGTCGGCATTTGCCTTAGTTGGTAGCGGTCTACAAATTGCATTAAGCCACACCAATTTGCTTTCCGATCACGGCACGCTTGCTTCACGCTCATTGACCGCAGGAGTGCTTGCACTTGCCGGCGTATATCAATTCACGCCAATTAAAAATATGTGTCGCGATTTATGCCTTCGCCCTATGACATTTTTTATGGCCCATTGGCGATCTGGAAAAGCTGGCGGTTTCACCATGGGAATTCGTCATGGCGTTGTGTGCATCGGATGTTGTTGGGCATTGATGCTGTTGGCATTTGTAGGCACTGCTTCGCACTGGGGATTCATGGCTCTCGTCACCGCAATCATGGTGATGGAAAAGTTGCCAAAGTACGGCGCAAAAATTACCGCGCCAATTGGCATTGCACTGTTGGTCTGGGCAGCACTTTTGTTTTTTACACCTGAAGCAATTTCTCTTCACAACTCACACTGAAAGGCAATTATGAGCAACGCAACAAAAACTAAAGACAGCGGCATCGCCGCCTGGTCGCTGGAAGGCGAACTTATTCTCAATTGCAACTGCACGGTGTTCTGCCCGTGCGTTGTTTCGCTCGGCCAACACCCTCCTACCGAGGGTTACTGCCAAGCATGGTCTGGAGTGCGCATTGACAAAGGCTCAATGGGCAACGTAGATCTTTCGGGTTTGAACGTGGCGATGTTGCTCGACATTCCAGGAAAGATGGAACGTGGAAATTGGACACTTGCACTGTGGATTGACGAACGTGCAACCGATGAACAATTCGCAGCACTTGAAAGTATTTTCTCCGGCGCCAGCAGAGGCACCACCGGATTGTTCAAATTGCTCGTCGGCAAGTATCTCGGTGCAGAACGCGCACCAATCACGTTTGTTCGCGAAGGCGAAACTCGCAAGTTCAGCGCGGGCAAATTTATTCAAGGTGCGGTTGCGCCAATTACCGGTCAGCGCAACAACGAACCCGTCATGATCGTGAATACCCAGTATTGGATGGGGCCAGAAGTTGCAGTGGCTCAAGCAAGCTTGGGTCGCGTGCGAGCCTTCGGACGCGTTTGGAACTTTGAGGGCCGAAGCGCAGAAATCTGTGACATTAAGTGGGTTGGGCCGTGAACGCACCACTAATTGCACTTTCTCGCCGTCTGCGAAATACGCCATATACATCGCGTATCGAGCAGTTCCCTGTTCAGGCATACACCGTGTACAACCACATGTTGTTGCCTTCACGTTTTCGCGGTCTTGAAGAGGACTATTGGCACTTGCGTAAGTCAGTGCAAATTTGGGACGTGGCGTGCGAGCGTCAAGTGCAGTTGAAAGGCCCCGACGCAGCAAAGCTCGCACAAATGATGACTGTTCGCGACATTCGCAAGTATGACGTTGGCCGCGGCGGACTTGTTCCTCTATGCGATCACAACGGCAAATTGCTGAACGACCCAGTGGTGTTTCGCATTGCAGAGGACTGCTACTGGTTTTCTATTTCCGACTCCGATGTTGCGTTTTGGGCTGGTGGTTTGGCGCTTGGTCTTGGGCTCGATGTTGAGGTGAGCGAAATTGATATCAACCCGCTTGCTGTACAAGGGCCACAAGCAGAAGATGTTGTGGCAGAAGTGTTTGGTGAAGCTGTTCGCGCAATCAAATTCTTTCGTTTTGAAACTCTGAAGTTTCGCGGTCACCCGCTTCGCGTTTCACGCAGCGGTTGGAGCGCACAAGGTGGCTTCGAAATTTTGGTTGATGATTGGGAAATTGGTGGCTTGTTATATGACGCCATTTGCGAAGCAGGTGCCAAGTACGACATTGGTCCTGGTTGCCCGAACCTCATTGAACGCATTGAGGCAGGGCTCATGACCTATGGAACCGACATCACACGCGAACACACTGCGCTCGAAGCAGGACTTGAAAAGTACTGCTCACTTGATAGCGACATTGACGCCATTGGTATAGATGCATTGCGTAAGCAACGTGCCCAAGGATTGCCACAACGAATTGTTGGATTCAATGTTGGCGGCGACCGAGTACCTGGTCAACGCGACCCATGGCCAGTTTTGGCTAACGGCAAAAAGGTTGGTCAGATCACGTCGATTACGTGGTCACCACGCCTGGAGTACAACGTTGCACTCGGCATGGTTGAACTGG
>JAFMJR010000091.1 GCA_017853385.1 Ilumatobacteraceae bacterium
GCTTCAATAGCGGCAGCAATCGCTGTTGCTTCTTCGGTAGTTGGGCTTGGAGAGATGCTGTGTTGCATTGCAGACCTACAGCGGCATGTTGCCATGTTTGCGACGAGGCAACTCTTCTCGTTTTGACTTCAGCATTTCGAGTCCTGCAATTAACTTCACGCGTGTTTCTGCAGGGTCAATAACGTCGTCAACATAGCCACGCTCTGCTGCTGCGTAGGGGTTTGAATACTTTTCGGTGTATTCAGTAACGAGTTCAGCCCGTCGAGCAACAGGGTCTGCTGCTTGTTGCAATTCACGTCGGTACACAATTTCAACGGCGCCTTGTGGACCCATTACTGCAAGCTCTGCGGTTGGCCATGCGTAGGCAAGATCGGCTCCGATGGACTTTGAATTCATCACTACATATGCACCGCCGTAGGCCTTGCGAGTAATTACTTGAATTCGTGGAACGGTGCTTTCACAGTATGCGTACAGCAGTTTTGCTCCGTGACGAATGATGCCGCCGTATTCTTGATCTACGCCAGGAAGGAATCCGGGCACGTCAACAAACGTGACGATAGGAATATTGAAGGCATCGCAGGTGCGCACAAATCGCGCGGCTTTTTCACTACTTTCAATATCGAGCACTCCAGCCAGCACCATTGGTTGATTGCCAACAACGCCAACTGCTTGACCATTCAGTCGAGAAAAACCGCACACGATGCTCTTTGCCCAATGCGGGAAGTATTCAAAGAATTCACCATCGTCCATAACTTCGGTGATGACTTTTTTCATGTCGTAAGGCTGGTTTGGTGAAGTCGGCAAGATCGTGCGCAGTGACTCACACAATCTGGTTGGATCATCGGTTGCTTCGCCTGCAGGCACTTCAGACAAATTGTTTTGCGGCAAGAAACTGAGCAAATAGCGCACATCTTGCAAACACGATTGTTCATCGGCGCTAACAAAGGTTGCAACACCGCTCTTCGATGCGTGGCTCATTGCACCACCCAGTTCTTCGAGTGTTACTTCTTCGCCGGTTACGGTTTTTACAACATCTGGTCCGGTAATGAACATGTGGCTGGTTTCGCGAACCATGAAAATAAAGTCAGTCATCGCTGGCGAATACACCGCACCACCTGCGCACGGCCCAAGGATGACCGAAATTTGTGGAACAACACCTGAAGCTTGAACGTTGCGATAGAAAATGCCGCCGTAACTTGCAAGCGAAACGACGCCTTCTTGAATTCGTGCACCAGCGCCATCATTTAGTCCAATAACTGGCGCACCAACTTTGAGCGCCAAGTCCATCAGTTTGTGAATCTTTTCTGCAAACACTTCACCAAGTGCTCCACCGAACACCGTGAAGTCTTGGCTGTACACAAACACCTTGCGACCGTCAATCGTTCCCCAACCGGTGATCACTCCGTCGGTGTATGGGCGCTCTTCAAGGCCAGCTGCATGCGCACGATGCCGCGCAAGTAGGTCGAGTTCATGAAAGCTTTCTGGGTCAAGCAAAGCGTTGATGCGCTCACGAGCAAGCAACTTGCCTTTTTCGTGTTGGCGCTCTACTGAGCGAGGCGAACCAGCGTTGAACGCTTGTTCTTTGCGGGCTTGAAGGTCTTGAAGTTTGGCGTCCATCGCGTTGCTACTCACGCGTTAGACGCTAGTGGAGAAGTGGGGTTCAGCCGCCGACGGTGGTCTCGGTAGGAAGCGTGGTTTCGGGGGCGATCGTTGTTTCAGGCGTTGTTGACTGCACCACGTTAAGAGTGGTGGCAAGTGGAACCATTTCGCCTGTGGTTGTTGCTCCCGTAACTTCAATTGACCATACGCCAGCGACCTTCAAATTGAATAGCCCGTCGTAGGCAACAATTGCCGCTCCTCTTCGCTTAAGCGGAACGTTGATTTGAATACCTTCAAAAGCGGGGTCAGGCGGAATCAGTTTGATGGTGAAGTTATTCACGCGCTTAGGGTTCAGCAGTTCAATACGCATTGCATTGGTGCCAGTAGTTGCTGGAGAAACTGATAACACAATATGGAAGCGATCGTTTTGTAGTTCTTCGCGGAATTCATAAGCAACACTAGTTTTCACTTCAGCAGCGTTTGCCTGTGGTGGTTTCATCGGAATCATCCACGATGTCAATGCAAGCACCACAATGCCAATGACAATTTCTGCTGTCATCACTCGGCGTAAACGCCAAGCCATTTTCCCTGAAAGGTTCTCGATACGCGCAAACTTCAGCGCAACAAAATTTTTCAGCATGAGCGCTAAGAAAATCATGAGCGCGCTAAACAACATGACCAACACTCCAAGTCGGCCGTGACCAGAAGTAAAAATGGCTAGTCCATCAAGTAGCAGCATCTGCAAGAAACCAGTGAGCACAGCAGCAATCATTAGCGGACCTGAAAGCTTTGTGAAACCAATGACTGCTTGTACGAGATCAGATTCTCCAGGTGCAGTGAGCACAGTGCGTACTAACAAGATCATTCCACCAAGCCACAGACCAATACTGAGTGCGTGCCCCACTCCAAATACGAAGTTGAGAATTGATACGTTTTGTCCAACTCGCGTGAGCCCATACGTTGCCATCATCAACGTCACGATGGTGAGCGCTGGTACTTGTGTTGCCGGGTCAACAATTTTTTCTGGGTCAAATGCAACCCAAAATGCTGCTGCAATTAAGACAAAGCGAAGTATCAATATTGCGCCAGCACTTCCGCCCGTATGGCTGAACCAACTAAATGGACTGAGCGCACTTGCGAACCCATCGTTGGAGTGTCGGAAGGTATTCATTGACACAATCAAGTACATGGTGGCTATCGAAAGCAGCCACGAAATCTTGAAAAATCGCAAACAGATTGGGTATTCAACGCCTTCTGGCCAGGCAAGCAACATCAAAATCAATCCGCCAAATAATGCGGATACAAAAAAGTATTCAGCAATGCGCAATAAACCGTAAACAATTCCTGTTTTACGACCAGCACCTGAATATGTGGTAACTGTTTCGCCAATTGCTGTCACGGTTTCACCTGGTGCAACAACGGTGGTTTCGGTTGCGATTGCAGTGCTGTCTTGAGTGACTGCGAGAACAAATGAAATTGAGCCTGCAGAGTTGGACGACGCAATGCTCCACTTAATAACGCATTGACCGTTTTCTGGTTGTTGTCCAAGTAGGGGTATTGCGTACACCACATTGTCTTCTGTTGCCGGCGCACTGAGTGCAACAGGAATATCGGCCCCTGGGCCGCACAACAGTTCAACTTTTAATTCACCTTCTACCGCGGTTCGAAACGTGAGCTGAATCTGTGTAGGCGGAACTTGCAATGTGGATCCCGATGCTGGGTTAGACGAGATCACTTCGTTGGTGCCTGCGGTAGCAAATGCAGATGGCGAAAATAAGCCAGCCAATGCGGCAACAAGACCAAGGCCACACACCAGGCGGACCGATTTTCGGCGTAGAACAGGCAGGAAAGTCGTCATGGCGTCACCTAGACGGTAGCCAAATCTGACCCTGAACCACCTCGTAGGTAGGCTCGCAGGCAATGGCTGTCCAATCTCTTTACCGTCGCTATCGCCCCCGTCGCTTTGATGAACTAAAGGGTCAAGAGCATGTCGTTCGCGCATTGCGCAATGCCGTGATTAACCATCGCGAAGGACAGGCCTATTTGTTCTCGGGTCCGCGAGGCACGGGCAAAACCAGCACCGCTCGTATTTTGGCCAAGGTGCTGAATTGCGAGGCACCCGTCGACGGTGAGCCGTGTGGCATCTGTAATTCGTGTGGGTCAATCGATAGCGGCAATTCATACGACGTGCTTGAGCTTGATGCTGCGAGCAACAACGG
>JAFMJR010000092.1 GCA_017853385.1 Ilumatobacteraceae bacterium
AGCAGCATCAACTTCAACACGGTGTGGAGCAGCATTTTCGAACCGATTTCCACATTTAGTGCCCTCACTCGCCTTGCTCGTGAAAGCGAATGGGCAAAGCGTCACGATCTTCCGTATCACATCATTGGTAGTGATGCGTCAGGCGTTGTGTTGCGCGTTGGTTCAGCGGTTCGCAACTGGAAACCAGGCGACCGCGTTACGGTGCATTGCAATCACGTTGATGACCAAGACGCTTCGTCGCATAACGACTCGATGCTAGGCAGCAACCAACGCATTTGGGGTTACGAAACCAACTTTGGTGGGCTCGCCGATCTCAGCGTGGTGAAGGCAAACCAACTCATGCCAAAGCCAGAGCATTTGTCATGGGAAGAAGCGGCAGTAAACGCATTGTGCAACAGCACCAGTTATCGCATGCTCGTTTCTCCAAACGGCGCACACATGAAACAAGGTGATGTGGTGTTGATTTGGGGTGCAACGGGTGGCATTGGTGCGTATGCAACGCAATACGTACTTAATGGTGGTGGCATTCCGGTTGGTGTGGTGAGCTCTGCTGACAAAGCAGAAATCCTGCGTGGCATGGGCGTAGAAGCCATCATCGACCGACGCGCTGCCAACTATCAGTTCTGGAAAGATGAAACTACGCACGACGAAAAAGAATGGAAGCGCTTCGGTGGCGATATTCGTGCACTTGTTGGCGAAGATCCAGACATTGTGTTTGAACACCCTGGTCGCTCAACTTTTGCAGCTTCGATGTATGTAGCCAAGAAAGGCGGCACCATTGCAACGTGTGCAGCGACAAGTGGCTACATGATGGAATTCGACAATCGTTACTTCTGGATGCGCTTAAAGAAACTCGTTGGCTCACACTTTGCCAACTACCGCGAATCATGGGAAGCCAACCGACTCATTTCTAAAGGCATGATTCACCCCGTGTTGTCTCAAGTATTTGATTTGAATCAAACAGGTGATGCTGCATACCAAGTGCACAAAAACATGCACGAAGGAAAAATTGGTGTGCTGTGTATGGCGCCGCGTGAAGGCATGGGCATCAGCAACCCAGAGTTCCGTGAAAAAGTTGGCGAAAAGAACCTTCGTCATTTCCGTAGGAGTTAAAGGATCATTATGTTGCTTACCGAAATTGATCACGTAGCCATCGCGGTAAAAGATCTTGAAGCCGCGATCGCCTATTACCAAAGTGCGTTTGGTGCAACGGTTGACCATCGTGAAGTAGTGGAGTCAGATGGTGTTGAAGAAGCGCTTTTGAAAGTGGCAGAAAGTTACATTCAGCTACTGACGCCAACCCGCCCAGACTCACCAGTTGCCAAGGCAATTGAAAAGCGCGGAGAAGGCCTGCATCACATTGGCTATCGCGTAAATAATTGCGCCGAAGCACTCGCCGCCATGATCGCCGCTGGCGCAACACCTATTGACAAAGCACCACGCCCAGGTAGTCGCGGCACCACCGTTGCATTCATGCACCCAAAGGGCAGTTTTGGCACGCTGATTGAATTGGTACAGGAGTAATTCATCAATTACTTTGCGTTAGCAATTGCTGCAGTAGTTGGTTTTTTTATCGGCACTCGCCGAGCACGTCGTGCTCAACGCACCATTAGCGAACTTGGCTCGTTCAGCACCATTCCAGTTGCTGCTGTCTCGGTGATTTCCGCAGCTATTGCAGTGCGACTACTCAATCAATTCTCGTTTTCATGGGAACTTTTTGCTTTTGGTCTCATGAGCGCAATGTGTGTAGAGCAGACTCTGATCGATATCACCACTCATCGACTCACGCGTAGTGTCACCATGCGCGCTGCATTCATCGGCGGGCCACTGTTATCAATCGCCGCAATTGCCAACAATCAACCGGGCAAAATCGGGGTGATGTTTGTGTCGTTCGTAGTCACACTGCTCACATTCATGACGCTGTCACTTGCATCAAGGCGCGGAATTGGCGCCGGCGATGTACGCCTTGCCGCTGTTGTTGCCATGTTCCTTGGATATCTCGGCGCGCAGTACGTATTTCAAGGTCTTGCTTTGGGTTTTATGTTGGGTGGAGCAGCTGCGCTGCTGTTATTGATTATTCGAAAAGCCTCTCTTAAGACCCGCATGGCATTTGGACCATATATATGTATCGGTGCCATGGCCGTGGTGTTATTTGGCGTGTAGGTTCACAATATGCATGTGCATCTAGTTGATGGAACATACGAGCTGTATCGACAGCACTATGGCCAAGCCTCAAAACATTCAGCCCCACCACCATTTGCCGGCACCATTGGAGTTCTTACGTCAACTATTCAGCTTCTGCAAGACGGAGCAACACATATTGGTGTTGCTACCGACCATGTAATTGAAAGTTTCCGCAACGATCTATACAGCGGTTACAAAACCAGCGAAGGCATGGAGCCGGTTTTACTTGAGCAAATTCCTATTTTGGAAGACGCGCTTCGAGCTCTTGGGGTAACCGTGTGGGCGATGGAAAAATACGAAGCCGACGACGCGCTGGCATCTGCCGTGCGCGTGGCATGCGAAGACCACACCGTGCACAAAGTATTTGTGCTCACACCCGACAAAGATTTGGGTCAAGTGGTGCAAGGTAAGCGTGTGGTGCAAATGGACCGCCGTAATAACGTGATCATTGATGAAGACGCGGTGAAAGAAAAGTTTGGTGTTGGTCCAAGTTCAATCGCCGACTACTTGGGTTTAGTCGGAGATTCTGCAGATGGCTTTCCGGGCCTGCAAGGTTGGGGCGCAAAAAGCGCATCAACAGTGCTTGCTAAGTACGGCACAATCGACAACATTCCCGACAATCACGAACAGTGGATAAGCGACGGTGTAGCTGTGCGTGGAGCCGAAAAACTTGCTACCACTCTGCGAAACAACAGATCAGATGCACAGTTATTCAAGACCCTTGCCACGTTGGTAACTGATGTTGAGGTGGGAAACATCAATGACTGGAAATGGAATGGCCCAACTGACCGTTTTACCGCAGTGGCAGAAAAACTAGGCGTTCCACAATTAGTAGAACGCCTCCGCCGACTGAAGTGACGGCCAGGTGGTCTGCGGCACTCAGACGTTTCCGATGAAGGCTGCTGTCTTCCGACCCTGACCTGATTCTCGGGCGTCCGTTGCACAGGACCCGACCGCCACCTCACTCGACGGAAGCGTGTAGCCACGATATCGCTGAGTAAGCGTTCGTGGTGTGGCGATAACCTTCGTCACACAATCCCGGGAGGGGTGCGAGAGCGGCCGAATCGGCACGCTTGGAAAGCGTGTGAGGCGCAAGTCTCCGTGGGTTCGAATCCCACCTCCTCCGCCATGAATACGGAGTACGAAGCGGCGATGCGTGTAGCTCTTGAGCATGCAGAGTTAGCAGCAGTTGCCGGCGAGGTACCCGTAGGTGCAGTGGTTATTTGTGCTGGAGAAATCATTGCAGCGCGTCACAATGAGAGAGAGATCCGGAATGATCCCACTGCTCATGCTGAGATTTTGGCATTACGCGATGCAGCAAATGCGCGAGGTACTTGGCACCTAGAAAACTGCGCATTGGTCGTAACACTTGAACCGTGCATCATGTGTGCTGGTGCGTTAATCAATTCGCGTATTGGTGCTGTGATATTTGGTGCAGCAGATTTAAAAGGTGGCGCAACATCAAGTTTGTACAACGTATGCACAGATCCAAGGCTGAACCACAATCCACTAGTAATTCACGGCTTGCTTCAAGACGAATCAGCTCTGCTGCTAAGGAAGTTTTTTGAGTCCAAACGAGCAGGCAACTAGCGCCGATAGCCTTCCAAAACGGAAGGGTGCCAGA
>JAFMJR010000025.1 GCA_017853385.1 Ilumatobacteraceae bacterium
CAGGCGAGAGCCAAGCAAATCGTCGTTACTTGTGGTTCGCACAGAAGGCAGACGTCGAGGGTTACCCAGACATTGCTGGCTTGTTCAAGAACGTTGCAGACGGTGAAACCGGACATGCACACGGACATCTTGAGTACTTGGCAGAAGTTGGCGACCCAGCATCGGGAGAGCCAATTGGTGACACCGAACAGAACCTGAAGTCATCAATTGCTGGTGAGACCTACGAGTACACCCAGATGTACCCAGGTTTTGCAAAGACAGCTCGCGATGAAGGCTTTGCCGAAATCGCAGACTGGTTCGAGACTCTTGCACGCGCTGAGAAGAGCCACGCTGGCCGCTTCGCAGACGGCTTGAAGAGCATTTCCTGATTTAGGAAATAAACGTAACGTGGTGGATGTTGCATGGGAAACTGTGCAACATCCACAACACGTGTAATTCATCTCTCTTTTTGAAAGTATTTCGCACATGACCACTATCTACGATCCGCATCACCCGCTTTATCTTGACGAAGCAGACACTCGTAAAGAACTAGAGCGCGTGTACGACCTGTGTCATGGTTGCCGCCTATGTTTCAAATTCTGTCCGTCTTTCCCAACGTTGTTTTCCTATGTCGACATGCACGACGATCAGGATGCAGGAAAGATGACCCCTGCTCAACAAGATCACGTTGTTGACGAGTGCTTCCAATGCAAGTTGTGTTACGTGATGTGCCCATACATTCCAGAACTTCACGAATGGGCTCTCGATTTCCCACGACTTATGCTGCGCGCAGATGCAATGCGTCGCGCAAATGGTCAAGTTTCTGCTCGAGACAAACTCACTACAGCCGTCATGGGCCACACCGACGCATTGGGCAAAATCGCTACAAAGGCTGGCGTTGTTTCGAATGTGGTGATGGGCGCCAAGCCAGGATCAGTTATGCGCAAAGTGGTCGAAAAGACTGCAGGCATTTCAAGTGTTCGAATGCTTCCACCGTTTGCCAAGCAGCGGTTCACTACCTGGTTTAAGAAGCGTCCAAAAATTCGCCTTACCAAAAAGCAGGGTGATGTAGCAGTGTTCCCAACTTGTCTTGTGGAATATCAAGATCCGCGCATTGGTCACGACTTGGTGAAGGTGTACGAACACAACGGAGTTTCGTGCTCGCTTGCTGGAACAACAAATTGTTGCGGTGCTCCGTATTTGCACTCGGGCGACATGGACACGTTTACCAAAGTTGCTGCCAAGAACATTGCAGAGTTGGTTAAAGATGTTCGTGCTGGCAAAGACATCGTGGTTCCTCAACCAACATGTAGCTACATCTTGAAGAAGGACTATGTGGACTATGTGGGTGGTCCAGATGCAAAGTTGGTCTCAGAGCACACCTACGACTCTTCGGAATACCTGATGAAGATTCACAAGACCGAGGGCATGTCGCTCGATACTGAATTTAAGGGCACTGTTCCCGAAACGGTTACGTATCACACACCTTGCCACCTTCGCGCTCAAAACATCGGCCTCAAGAGCCGAGATCTCATGAAGCTCACTGGTGCAAAAATCAAACTTGTGCAGCAGTGCTCAGGTATTGACGGCATGTGGGGCTTGCGCGCAGAGAACGCTCATTTGTCAATGCCAATTGCCGAGAAGCTCGGAAAAATGATCAACGACGCAAATGGCGACATCGTTACAGGTGACTGCCACTTGGCGAACACCGCAATTAATGAACAAACAGGAAACCAACCCGTACACCCGCTGCAAGTAGTTGCACGTGCGTACGGCTTCACCGAGGAGAAATAATCATGGCAACCCCCGCCAATGCAATTTCGTCACGCAAATTAAAACTCGAAGACATTCTTGACCTTCGCGCTTACGAACGCATCCGTGAAGAAAGTCGTGCACAAAGCATCGAGACAAAGCGCAAGCGTCGAATTGGTTTAGGAACTGTCGTGACGGTCATGTTCGAAAACCGTCAAACGATGTGGTACCAGATTCAGGAAATGATTCGTGCAGAGAAGTCAATGCATGATGAGCAAGTAATGGAAGAACTCCACGCATACAACCCGCTCATTCCAGAAGCAGGACAGTTGTCGGCGACGCTGTTTATTGAACTCACCAGTGAAGATCAGATGCGTGAATGGCTGCCAAAGCTCGTGGGCATTGAAAACTCCATCGCAATCCAATTGCACGATGGCACTCAGGTGCGATGCGTAATCGACGAAGGCCACGCAGAAACGCTGACTCGTGATTATGTAACTGCAGCTGTGCACTACCTGCGTTTCGAGTTCACCCCAGAACAAGTGGATGCTTTCGCTACCGGTGGCGTGAAGCTGGTGTGTGACCACCCGGCGTATCGCGAGTCGGTCGATTTGCCAGCCTTCACAGTTTCTGAACTGCTTACAGACCTGCGCTAAACCGCGTCTTTCCTAGCCCGTTATTGGGCCAAATAGCCGAATTGGCACATGTGCCCTGCCGCGTTCTATTGTCACGCGCGGGGAAGAAGTCAGCATTTGGCAAAGGGGGCCCGTGCATGGCGATAGCAGATGTTTCGTGGCGTAGCAGTGGAGCCTGTCAGGGGCTCGACGCAGAAATCTTTTACCCTGAGAACGAAGACCACGCAGACTTTGCTTTATCGGTGTGCGAGCAATGCGAGGTTCGCATAGCGTGTTTGAACTATGCGTTGGATACTCGCGAGCAACAGGGTGTGTGGGGTGGAGCAACTGCTCGCGACCGCAGAAAGATGTTGCGTCAGCGCCGACATTCTGCTTAAGGAAATTGCGCAATGAGCGCCATTGAAGAGGTTGGCGGTTGGGCAACCCTGTTGCACAAAATATCTGCGGGCACAGATTTGTCGTTAAACGAAGCTCGCGCAGCAATGCACACAGTGTTGCAAGGTGAAGCTACATCTGCTCAAATCGCAGCCCTTGTAATGGGTCTTCGCACAAAGGGCGAAAGTGCCGTCGAGCTAGAAGGAATGTTGTCTGAAGTTCGATCTGCTTCTGCGCGAGTTGATCTGCCGGCAAGCATCGCGGCAAAAGCAATTGACATCGTGGGAACTGGTGGTGACAAATCTCATTCGGTGAACATTTCAACAATGGCTGCATTCGTAGTAGCTGGAGCAGGAGTTCCAGTTTGCAAACATGGAAATCGTGCAGCGTCTTCACAATGTGGCACGGCAGATGTTCTGGAAGCACTTGGCGTGCGTCTTGAACTAGAACCTGCCGATGTTGCTCGCTGTGTGCAGGAAGCGGGGATGGGTTTTTGTTTTGCACAGAAGTTTCACCCGGCGTTTCGTCACGCAGGTCCAACTCGTAAAGAAATTGGTGTTCCAACGGTGTTCAACCTGTTGGGACCAATGGCTAACCCTGCAAATGTTTCGTTCATGGTTGTTGGCGTTGGTGACCCGCGCGCTGCAGAAAAGATGGCGCGTGCAATTGCGTCACGTGGTGTTGAGCGAGCATGGATTGTGCATGGCCATGGTGGGCTGGATGAGTTGTCGTTGAGCGGACCATGTTCAGTTGTTGAAATTCGCGACAACGTGTTGAGTGAGTTCACCGTCAATGCTGCCGACCTTGGCTTGCAGGTTGCTGATGTGACTGCGGTGCGAGGTGGAGACCCAGCGCACAATGCGCAGGTGGTCATCGACACATTCAATGGTCAGCTTGGCCCAGTGCGTGACATTGTGGTGTTAAACGCCGCAGCTGGTCTCACCGTTGCCGGTGCATGTGATTCGTTGGCACAAGGCATTGCCCTTGCTCAGGCAAGCATCGATAACGGCAGTGCAATGCGTGTAGTTGATGCATTAAAAATTTCTAGTAACGCTGTGGCACGATAGATCGCCATGAGTTCACTTCGCGTACGTGTTCCTGCAAGTTCGGCCAATTTGGGTCCGGGTTTTGATGCATTGGGAATGGCATTAACGCTGCATCTAGAAATGGGATTAGCAGATGGCTCTGAATTGCCAGAGTTTGCAAAAGTCATTGACCAAAGCCACCCTTCGCTTGCAGCGTTTCATCACGCAGGAGGAACCGGCGATGTTTGGGTGAGGTCAGTGATTCCAATGGGTCGCGGACTTGGTTTTAGCGGTGCAGCTCGTGTTGCTGGGGTGGTGCTTGGGCACGCGCAACGACACGGCAAAGACTCATTGATTGCAGATCGAAAAGAATTGCTTCGTTTAAGCACCGAACTTGAAGGTCACCCCGACAATGTTGCAGCCAGCCTTGTTGGAGGCGTCACTGCAAGCAGTGGTGGCGAAGTGGTGAAATTGCCACTCGGCTTCGACCCCGCATTTATTGCTTGGGTGCCTGACACTCAAACCTCGACAGAAAAATCTCGTACAGCCATTGCCACAACCATTCCATTGCGTGACGTGGTGTTCAATATTGGCCACACGGCCTTGCTGATGGCAGCCTTTGCGGCTGGCGACGTGTCGGTGTTGCGCGAGGCGACAAAAGACCTCATGCATCAAGACGTGCGCTTTGCGGCATCGCCAAATTCGCATGAGGCATACACGGCCGCATTGGCAACCGATGCTTGGTGTTCTTGGCTATCTGGGTCTGGGCCAACGGTTGGCGTGTTGTGCGCAAAAGCTGATGCGCAACGGATTGCCGCCCAGCTTCCATCGACGGGCATCACCCATGTGCTCAACATTGACCACGAAGGGGCAGTGTTCTTGTAACTCCGTAACACCCAGGGGGCAGAGTTCATATGTACGCATTTGGCGCACACATGAACTCAATAACCGAAATCAAAGCCCACTGACAGTAACTACAGGAGTAATCATGAATGCCAGCAAATCAGTAAATCCAGCTGCCGAATCACAGCCGGTTCTCGTAATCAATTGCGACACGTGTGTCATGCGCGAAACCGATGCGTGTAGCGACTGCCTGGTCTCGTTTATGTGCGGAGATACGCACGAAACCGCTGTTGTTTTCAACCTTGAAGAACAAAGGGCTGTCCGACTGCTCGCAAATGCCGGAATGGTGCCTACGCTTCGGCATCGTGCCGTTAGTTAACGAACCATCGCTTAGCCCCGAGCAGGCTGCTCGCTATGCCGAGCAGTTGTGCGAAATCGGTTTATCTCACGGCATTGATCGCATGGGTGTTGCTCCAGCAAACATCATGCTCCGAGCTCGAACAATTCTTCACGAGCGAAAGTCACTTGGATTGCATGACACGATGCAATTCACATACCGAAACCCAGATCGATCAACCAATCCAAGCGCATCGGTAAGTGGCGCTAACAGCATCATCGTAGGTGCACTGTCGTATTCAGTAGATGCTCCAGACACGCCTGAAGTTTTGAGTGCTCGCGTTGCGAGGTATGCATGGTCAAACTATTACGAAGAGTTGCGAGCTGCGCTTAGTGCAGTTCGTGACAAGTTGCAAGATGATGGCTGGCTTGCCGAAGTGTTTGTTGATTCAAATGCGCTTGTTGATCGCGAAGCTGCCTACTTGGCCGGAATTGGTTGGTATGGAAAAAACGCAAATCTCCTGCTTCCAGGAGCAGGAAGCTTTTTCGTGTTGGGAAGCGTTGTTACTAATGCACCACTTCCGCACGCCGAGCAACCTCTTGATGATGGATGTGGTGCATGCAAGCGATGTTTAGATTCCTGCCCAACTGATGCAATTGTCGAAGCGGGGGTAATTGACGCCACGAAGTGTTTGGCATGGCTGGTGCAAAAGTCTGGAGTATTCCCGCGTGAATTTCGAGTCGCTCTTGGCGACCGCGTGTATGGATGCGATGCCTGTCAAGAGGTGTGCCCACCAACTATTCGATTGTCCATTACGAAGAAACCAAATGCGGTTCGCGCATGGATCCCAATATTGCGCATGCTTGAATTGGACGACGAAACGCTTATGCGTGAAGTGGCTCAGTGGTATGTGGCCGAAAGAAACGCCATGTGGGTCAGACGAAACCTGCTCATAGTTTTAGGAAATATTGGTAATCCACAAGATGAGTCAGTGCAACAAACAATTGCAAGGTTCTGTCAACATAGCGAGCCAATGTTGCGTGCTCATGCGGTGTGGAGCGCGGCGCGACTTGGCCTGCATCAGTTCGTCCCAGTAAGCGACTCAGATGCAATTGTCCAAGATGAAATAGATCATCTACCTGAGGTGCGTTCGCTGTAGGCAATCTGTAAGTATTGAGGTGATCTTGTTATGAAACACCTTCTTGTGACCAACGATTTCCCTCCAAAAGTTGGTGGAATTCAGAATTTGCTTTGGGAGTGGTGGAGAAGGCTTCCTCCTGATTCATTTGCAGTACTTACCTCGCCCCATAAAGGTGCTGAAGAATTTGACTCACAGCAACCTTTTTTGGTGAAGCGCACAAGAGAACCCGTGTTGTTGCCGCATCCGTGGATGATTCAGCGCATCAATGAAATGGCCAAAGAGTTTGGAGCAGATTTTGTAGTTCTTGATCCTGCAGTTCCCTTAGGCATTGTTGGGCCTGCTCTGAAACTTCCTTACATGGTCGTGTTGCACGGGGCAGAGGTAACGGTTCCAGGACGCATACCAGGGTCTAAGCAGGTGCTGTCTCGCGTGTTGCGTGGTGCCGAACATGTCATCGCCGCCGGTGGTTACCCTGCGGAAGAAGCGCGTTTGGCAGGTGGCAGTCAATTACCGATCACGGTGATTCCACCAGGAGTTGACACGCAGAGGTTTATTCCGCTTACTCACGAGCAACGGCTTAGTGCTCGTAAACGTTTTGGCTTCTCCGAAGAAACGGAATTGGTTGTAGGTGTCAGTCGTTTAGTGCCGAGAAAAGGTTTCGACACGCTTATTAGAGCCGCAGCTGCACTTGCGCCAAGCCGACCAAATCTTCGAGTGGTTATTGGCGGTAAAGGTAGAGACGCAGATCGTTTGCAAAAACTTGTTGCGCAAACGCACGCGCCTGTCACCATGCTCGGTCGTGTTTCAGACGTTGATCTTCCAGCTTTGTACGGTTGCGCAGACATCTCCGCAATGTTGTGTAGATCTCGATGGGGAGGTCTTGAGCAAGAAGGTTTCGGCATTGTGTTTTCAGAGGCTGCTTCATGTGGTGTCCCTCAACTTGCCGGGCAAAGTGGTGGCTCGGCTGAAGCTGTTCAACATGGTGTGACTGGAGTAGTAATCGACGAACCAAGCAATGTGGCCAAAGTTGCACGTGCAATGGATGAAATGCTGAGTAATAAAGATCAACTTGCCACTATGAGTCGTGCCTCACGCATTCGCGCTGTGAGCGAATTTGACTACGAAGTACTCGCTGCAAGAATGGCATCTGTGTTGAAGGTGAATCAATGAACAGCAATCAAAGTTCCATCGTTAGGTTCAATTTTGTATTGACGGCTGTCTTTGTTGTGGTTACCGCACTAGCGGTATTCATTTTCAGTCCAGCGTTGCGCTCAATGGTTGCAGTAGTTGATCTTGTGCTTTTTGCAATTGGAGTCGCAACTTTTATCTGGGGTTATTTCTCCGCAGTGCAGCGCAGTCGAAGCGATGAAATTTCAGTTGCTGGACTGTTTTTGTTGATCGACAAAGTGGCTCCTAAATCAATCATGAGAGCTATGAACGCAGCTCTCGCCATTCAAATCATTGTTGGGTTGGCCGGAGCCATAATTCGTGGTTCAACCAACGGAAAACCAGGCAGCACCTTGGCATTTGGGGTGCTTGTTCCGTTACTCGGGCTTGGCCTCAACGGGCTGTGGGCGAGCAAGCATGGTTCCTTTGGGGCGAGAACGCTTCCAGGTGGTTCAACTCCCGAGGGTGAAATCGGTAAAGATAGTGGACATGGTTGATTCTGGGTCCGATTCGGTTTTCATCAATGCAACACCACAGCGTTGCTTCGATGTAGCGAGCAGCTTTGAGCACTACCCAGAGTGGGCAAAAGATGTGAAAGAAGCAACGGTGCTTTCACGCGATGAGCAAGGTCGTCCACACACAGTGGAGTATCGCGCATCTGCATTAGGTCGTTCCACTCACTACACGTTGCAATACGACTACTCCAAAGCTCCGCTTTCGTTGTCGTGGCACTTGGTAGATGGCGACATTATGCGATCGCTTCGTGGTGCCTACACGTTTAATCCTGACGGCAATGGCACACGAGTGTCGTATGACCTGGCTGTTGAGTTGATCATTCCATTGCCAGGTTTTGTGAAGCGTCGCGCCGAGATGCGCATTTTGAGCACGCTTAAAGAGCTGAAGACGCGCTCCGAATCGTGAGTTTTGCCGCTGGCATAGATGTCGGTGGCACGAAATGTCTTGGCGTTCTGGTTGATCCAGACGGTCGTGTTGTAAAAGAGGTTCGAAAGCCAACGCCAGTTGCTGAATTGTTGGTAGCAACGCTTGCTGAAATTGTTCAAGAACTTGGGGAACACTCATCCGTTGGTGTTGGCGTTCCTGGTCTCATTTCCCGCGAAGGGGTGATTAGGTCATCGCCAAACATGAGTACGGCAATTGAATTTCCCGTTCGTGATCTGCTTGAAGACGCTTTGGGTGAACGAGTGTGGTGCGATAACGATGCAACGTGTGCTGCGCTTGCAGAGTGGCAGCGGGGTGCTGGTGTTGGTTCGCGAGATATGTGGATGATCACGCTGGGTACTGGCATTGGTGGGGGCCTTGTCGCTGGAGGCGCGTTGCAACACGGAGCTCACGGTCATGCAGGCGAAGTCGGGCACATGGTGGTGCAAGCAGACGGAATTGCATGCCCATGTGGTCAACGTGGATGCTGGGAGCGATACGCGTCTGGTGCAGGTTTATCAATGCTGGCTAAAGGAATCTCCGGAGAAGAAGTGATTGTCCAAGCTCGTAGTGGTGACAAAGCTGCGAATCAAGCGATCGAGCATTTTTCGCAATGGGTTGCAATTGGCCTTGCCAACATTGCAAACATGTCCGACCCCGACACCATCGTTATCGGTGGCGGAGTGATGACTAATGCCGATTTGCTCCTGCCACTTATTCAGCAACGCTTTTCGGCCTTGTTGTATGCGCCATCGCATCGAGTTCACCCCGTACTCAGGTCGGCGCAATTAGGCGAGCAGGCGGGCGCAATTGGTGCCGCTTTGCTCCACTTGCACGACTAGTTTGTCTTTGTGGAATTTCGACGCATTACTAATCTGCCCCCGTACGTATTCACCATTATCAATAACCTGAAAATTCAGGCGCGTCACGATGGTGCAGATGTGGTCGACCTTGGTTTCGGCAACCCAGATATTCCTTCGCCACAGATTGCGGTTGACAAACTGATTGAAGCCGCTCAGAACTCAAAGAATCATCGCTATTCATTGTCGCGTGGTTTGCCAAAGCTTCGCGAAGCAGTTGCCGACATGTACATGCGCAATTGGGGCGTGAAGTTAAATCCCGAAACGCAAATCACGAACACCATCGGATCAAAAGAAGGCTTCAGCCACTTGATGTGGGTGTTGCTTGATCGTGGTGATGCCGCAATTGTTCCGAGCCCGAGCTATCCAATTCACATTTACGGTCCAATTTTTGCTGGAGCAGATGTTCGTCAGGTTCCCATGCAGAGCCAGCAGGTAATTGACGACCAGCAATACTCCGATGAGTTTTTTGAAAACCTCACCGAGGCGTACAAGAACGGTTGGCCGCGTCCTCGTGTTCTTGTGGTTTCATTTCCTCATAATCCAACTGGCGCAACTGTCGACCTTCCATTTATGCAGCGTGTTGTCGACTTCTGTCGCGAACGCGACATGATTGTGGTGCACGACTTTGCATATGCCGATGTTGGTTTTGATGGATACAAGCCACCGTCAATTTTGCAGGCGGAGGGTGCAATGGAATGCGCGGTTGAGCTGTATTCCATGACAAAGAGTTTCTCGATGGCTGGTTGGCGAGTTGCGTTCATGGTGGGTAATGAAAAAGTGGTTGGCGCTCTCACCAAGTTGAAGAGCTATCTCGACTACGGAACCTTCCAGCCTGTGCAAATTGCTGCAACAGTCACGTTGAATGAGGCTCAAGACTTTCCAAAAGAAGTGTCTGATATTTACGAGAGCCGTCGTAATGCTCTGATTGATGGACTCGATCGAATTGGTTGGCATATTCCAAAGTCGCGTGGATCAATGTTTGTGTGGGCACCGATTCCCGAGGCATATAAAGACATGGACTCGGTGGAATTTTGCAGCCACCTCGTGCGCGACTGCAATGTGGCATTGTCGCCTGGTGCAGGTTTCGGGCCAGGTGGAGAAGGGTTCGCTCGTTTTGCATTGATCGAAAACGAACAGCGCATTGCTCAGGCCGTGCGCAATCTCAAAGCCGGACTCAGCAGACTGCAGTAAAAGGAGCAATTCATGAACACCAACTATTCACTCGGTCTTCATGAAATCGGCAACGATTGTTATGCATATCTACAACCCGATGGTGGCTGGGGTTATAGCAATGCAGGTTTGGTGGTCGGCAACGGCCAATCGCTGCTTGTTGACACGCTGTTCGATCTAAAACTCACTGCTTCAATGCTTGAAAGCATGAAGGCGGTCACTGCAAGTGCACCAATTGGAACGGTAGTGAACACTCATGCCAACGGCGACCATTGCTACGGAAATCAACTAGTCAAAGATGCAAATATCGTTGCATCTGCCGCAACCGCACACGAAATGACTGAAGTTCCACCTGCGATGTTGGCGGCACTCAATAAGGCTCCCGGTGAAGTTGGTGATTTGTTCCGATCATTTTTTGGAGATTTCGATTTCGACGGGATTGATCTCGCACTGCCCACCCAGACATTCACCGGTCAATTGACGGTCAAGGTTGGAGAGCGAGATATCGAACTCATCGAAGTTGGTCCAGCGCATACGGCGGGAGACACCATTGCATACGTTCCATCGGCGCGCACGGTGTACACCGGAGACATTTTGTTTATCGGAGGAGCGCCAATTGTGTGGGCAGGTCCACTCGAAAACTGGATTGCTGCGTGCGACTTAATCAATTCACTAGATGTCGATGTGGTGGTGCCCGGGCACGGACCACTCACTGACAAGGATGGCGTTTCGCGAGTGCGCGAATATCTTTCGTTCGTGCTTACTGAAGCGAGTGCCCGACAAGAGCAAGGAATGGACGCTTTTGATGCAGCACGTGAAATTTGTGCCGACATTCTTGGGGATCCGAATAAATCGTTCGCAACATGGAAAGAATTCGGTCGAATCAGTGTCAATGTAGACACGGTGTATCGCAGTAAAAATGCCAACCACAAGAGCCCAGATGTTGTTGAACAGTTCAGGCGTATGGCCGAATTAGAGCGTCAGCACTAAAACGTTGTCACTGAGCTGTACGGCGCTTGCGCGCCTCGCGCATTACGAGCGCCAACCATCCTCCGGCAGCACACACGGTAAATATCAGCCATTGAATGGTGTAACTCAAGTGTGGGCCATTGCTGAAATCTGGGTCAGCGATTGCTGACAACATCGGAGAATCTGTAGGCGAACTGCTGAGCATCTGAACGTATACAGGAAGTAGCTCGCCTTCAATTTGTGGTTGCAGGCGATCAATGTCGAGGCGCTGAATCTCTGCAAGCTCGCCGGTTGCAGGGTCGGAAACAGCGCCCGTTCGACGTTGCGCAGTTGCACGGATGCGTCCAAGAATGGTGACTTCACCGCTTGGTGCCTTCGGAAATTCGCTGGCAAGGGGCATAAAGCCTCGGTTCACCAAAACTATGCGACCATCACTCATTTTCATCGGGGTGATTGCGTTGTAGCCAGCCATGCCGTTTTGTGAAACGTTGACGACGCTGATGTCTTCGCCTTGCAGGTAGGTTCCACGAACTTCAGCAGGCAACCATTCAATGTCGGCTGGTATGGCGCTAGCAACGATGTCTTCAAGTGGCTTGGTCGTGGCATCAAATCGGGCAACAAGGGTTGCATTGAATTCTTTGCGATCGTTGTATCGTCCCCATTGCCATGAAGCCAAATTCACCATAGTGAACATCAACAACACAACGAGAAGATGAGTTGCAATCCACTTTGGTTTCAGCAAAAACGAATACATAACGGTGCCAAACCTAGTCGTAACTACAGGCCAGCGCCGCGCGTTTCATTCAACAGAGACACAAGTTGATCAAGTGACACTTCGTCATGAGCGAAAAGAAGCGAGCGCCGAGCGGCATCATGTTCAACGCGTTCAATAAGGGTGTGCCACGTGGCATGCGGCATGCCAAATACCTTTCGCAGAGATTGCGTTAGGGCACGTACCGGATCTTTGTCATAACTAGACATGAGTAACTCAACGTCGTTCTTTGTGAGAAGGGCGCCACGTTTTTCGCTTGCAATGAGTCGTTGAATGTAGGGGGAGAAGTACCCCGCATATCTGTGGCGGAGAGGTTCTAGCTTCCAATCGTCTGCGCGAACTGTGCCTCGGCACAATACTGAATTGCAGTTGCAATCAAATTCGTCGTAATTACTTGCGTCGCTCATGGCGTAATCAAAAGTCAGTTCTTCGCCTTCTTCTACTTCACGCATGGTGACTACCGAAGTTGCATTGCGCATTCCGCAGTTTGGATCACATGAATGGTTGATTGAATCGCCAGGTTCTCGCGCTTGTGGTCCAAGAAATATCAGATCTAAGTTCACTTGAATTGATCGGCTTCTTCTTTCGCTTGGGTACATATCGAACTCATGTCTTGGCAGTCCGAGTCCGCCAAATGTGGCAACAGTTGTTCCAGCAGGAATTAGGGCAATAGCTCGGCTTCCATGGCCGTGAGGCGGCGTGGTGAAGGGGCTTGCAAGAGGAGTGAGGAAGTTATGCACAACAGTCACCACCAGTTTCACTTCGGAATAAGACGAGGTTGAGGCGCGAGACATGCGCCAACAACCTCTCACAGCGCCAACAATGCCCGCTGCGCTGATTTGACGATATCGGCGGGTATCCTAAATGGCGCAACGCCTTCCCGGCCGCTCAGTCGGGCGGGCAATGCAAGTAGTACATCACGAGCGACCAACAGGTCCGGCAACCGGGTTTTCCCACGGTGCCATTTCGCGTTTGCGAAAGATGTGGCTGCACCTTCGGGTGTAGCAACGGGCTGGCTCAGTTGGGTGAGCGTGACGAACTGCAAAGTGCACAAGCATTAAG
The DNA here is from genome assembly GCA_017853385.1 of Ilumatobacteraceae bacterium. Classification (GTDB taxonomy): domain Bacteria; phylum Actinomycetota; class Acidimicrobiia; order Acidimicrobiales; family Ilumatobacteraceae; genus UBA3006. The sequence continues at coordinate 13,030 of JAFMJR010000025.1, forward strand.
TTTCGTACGAAAAGGAAAACCAATGGCCCGACATGACTACCCAGCAACAGGAGCGTGGTTTCCTGGCATGCCTGTAGGTAGTCGAAAGTTTGCGCACTTTCCTCACGATCGTCCGTTCGCACTAGATGGCGGAATGGTTCTTCACGATGTCACCATCGCTTATGAAACGTGGGGCACTCTTAATGCTGATGCATCTAATGCAATTTTGATCTGTCATGCATGGACAGGCGATAGTCATGTAAGTGGTCCTGCGGAAGACGGACATCCAACCCCAGGTTGGTGGGAGGGTGTCATTGGCCCTGGCAAAGCAATTGATACCGACCATTGGTTTGTTGTATGCAGCAATGTGTTGGGCGGATGTCAGGGTTCAACTGGTCCGGCAACTCAGCATCCAACAGATGGTCAGTTGTATGGCCCGCGATTTCCAGTAATCACTATTCGCGACATGGTTCGCGCACAAGTCCGTCTCACCGACATGCTCGGCATACGCACTTGGCACAGTGTGATTGGTGGATCAATGGGTGGCATGCAGGTGCTTGAGTGGGCCGTCACTTTTCCCGACCGAGTAAAAACCATTGTGCCAATCGCAACTTGCGCGCAAGCAACCGCACAACAGATCGCATGGGGTGCAATTGGTCGAAGAGCTATACGTCTCGACCCCAAGTGGCGTAACGGCGAGTACTACGACGCCGCAATTGGCGAAGGGCCGTGGGAAGGCTTGGCAATTGCGCGCATGATTTCGCAAGTTACATTTCGATCAGACAACGTGTTTACCGAACGCTTTGGTCGTGCTCTGGTTGACATGGATGCCGATTACAACGGACTCGGTTTATGGGACCGATTCGAGGTGGAGGGTTATCTCGATCATCACGGCGATCGTCTAATTCGACGCTTTGATGCCAACAGCTATCTCATCATTGGCAAAGCAATGGACTTACATGACATTGCGCGCGGTCGAGGGTCTTTGCATAACGCAATGTCTCGCATCAAGTCGCCAACACTGGTGCTTGGCATTTCGAGTGACATTTTGTATCCGACCTATCAGCAAAAGCAGATCCATTCAATGTTGACTGAGCAGGGTGTGGACTCCACTTATGTGGAAATTGAATCTCCACATGGACACGACGCGTTCTTGATCAATCTTGATCAAGTAGGGGCACCGATTAGAAAGTTTTTGGAGCGAACTTTCTAAGCAGGCAGCAATTTGTTAAGCACAGATGTGCTTGAGCTTTCTTGTGGAATGCGAATGATCGCCACAATCTCTGGATCATCTATTCGTGCCACTGCATAGCTTGAGTAGCGGAGATCTTGGGCGGCGAGGTGTGAGCTATGTGGTCTGCCAATCACTGTCCAGTTTCCGCTGAGATGAGCAGTATTTCTACCTCGTGCTTTGCACGCAACAAGTTGTGAAGAGGTGTCGATATGCAATCGCACTTCTTTCCACGATGATTTGTCATCTGTGAGTGCAAGTTTCAATTGACCTATGCAATGCGTGCCATCATCTGACGACCAATGTTTCCCGCGATTTCGAAGCCACCAGGCTGACGCTGCGAGTAAGGCAATGAAAGCAATAGTGCTGAGGAAATTGATTAGACCTGCAGTCATCTTCATCAGTATGGTCTCCTGAGGTAGGTTTGAGGAGTGCTTAGCGAGTTGTCCATGGTTTTCGCCTTATCAATAAGGGTGGGCTTGATCTCCATTGTTTGCCTTGGTGCAGGCGGAGCTTTGGCCGCACTTACTTGGTGGTTTTGGAAAACGGCAATGCCGGAACCATCTGCTTTAGCAAGGCTCGAAATCATGAGCGACCGCCGATACGAAGAAGCGAGCCCACGCGAGAGAGAACTCTTGCTTGCGGAAGCAAATGAAGTGATGCCAGTTTCCGTTCGAAACACCAAAGCGACTGCCGCTCCGCGTCAGCCGATGACTGTTCGCCAACCTCAGAAACCTGTGCGTGTTCGAGAGCCACAGGTGCAGCAAATTTCGCAAGAGCCGCGTACACGTAAACCAATTGACCCGTTGCTCAAGTGAGCGTTAGGTAGTTTTAGTAAATGGCCGCTTTTGATCCTTCCGAAATGATTGCTCGCTTTAAAGATCGAGCATCAGCAGTAAAACGTCGTCCGTTGCCGCCTGTTGCAGGAGAAGAACGACAAATGTTTCTCACCCAGGCTCAGGCAGATTTTCAGGACTTTGCGATGATTGGTGATGCGCAAGCGACCATTGAAGATGGATTTTTGGTGTTGCGTGTAGATCTGCGTCCACCTGACACGAAGAAGTGAACAAAGTAGCTCGAGCAGGCAGCGCGATAAGCGCTCGAGCTCAAGTTTTTCCGATTAGTGGAGTTCTGCTGGCAAACCTTGCTTGGGGTATCGGTCCGATTCTCACAGTTGCCATTGACATGTCAATCAATTCGACGATCTTCTACCGAGTGACCATGTGGCCATTTGTGTTGTTCTTTATCGCACGGAATAGAAAAGCAGAAATTAGTTGGCGAATTTTACGAAGCGCTCTCATTCCGGGTTTCTTCTTCGGAGTGTCCACCATTTTTGGTTTCATGTCGTTTACCAATACCTCAATTGCAAACGCAACACTGATCGGCACGACATCATCTGCCATGATGCTGTTTGTTGCACCAAGATTCTTGAAAGAAAAGATCACCAAACTGCAAGTACTTTTTGCATTCAGCAGCTTCTGTGGAGTCGCCTTAGTAGTAATCGCTGCTGGCGGTAGCGGCGGAGCAGCGGTGTATGGAGATGTGCTTGCGCTAATTAACGCAGTGTTGTGGTCTGGCTATTTTGTGGCATCTAAAAAGATGCGCACTGAAGGCTTTAATACCTGGTCGTTTATGTTCAGCATTGCGTTGATTCAGGCTGTGATCGCCGGCGCATGGGCATTATTCACGAGCAATGACATCACATCAATTTCGCAACGTGACTTTTTGCTTGTACTCACAATGACGCTTATTCCGGGAACCGTTGGCCATACTGCAATTGTGTGGGCTCAAAAATATGTCGCCGCTTCAACATCGTCATTGATCTGTCTTCTCGGACCAGTGATCTCGATGTTTTTTGCGTGGCTGATTTTTGATCAACGTATTCGGCCATGGCAAATGGTTGGTGCGGTGATCGTCCTCACGTCACTGGCAGGAGTAGTGCGCTATGGCACGTCGGAAGCCGCCAAAGCTGACGTGTTGAGGAATGCAGACCCCCTGCTAAACTCAAATCCGTAATACATGCGGACGTGGCTCAGTTGGTAGAGCATCACCTTGCCAAGGTGAGGGTCGCGAGTTCGAATCTCGTCGTCCGCTCCAGT
>JAFMJR010000026.1 GCA_017853385.1 Ilumatobacteraceae bacterium
GTGAGTTGCTGCGTGTACATCGCCGCTTCATGTGGAATGAGTTTCGGAGTTCCTGCAGCTTCGGCAAGCAACTGTGCTTGGCAGCTGCGATCCATAGTGATGAACCAAAATGCCGCTGCTTCTACGGTGGTGCCTACGGTGAAGAGACCGTGGTTTTGGTGAATTGCTGCTTTGCCGGTTGGAAAGAGTGATGCGAACTCTTCACCTGCTGCAACTTCGAACACTACTTTTCCGCCTTGTTCGGTAATCACGGTGTGATCTTCGTAAAAGATGCAAGCGTCTTGTGTAATTGGGTCGAGCTTGCGGCCAAGTGATGACCAAGCTTTGCCATAAGTGGAGTGTGCGTGTGCTGCACCAATCACATCTGGTCGTGCTTTGTGAATTGCTGCGTGCAAGACAAATGCTGCGCGGTTTACGGGCTGTGTTCCGTACACCACTTCGCCGTCGTGGTTCACCAAAATCAAATCGCTGGTCTTCATGTGGCGGAAGCTTTTGCCAAATGGGTTCACCCAAAAACAGTCAGTGAACTCTGGGTCGCGTGCGGTGATGTGGCCGGCAACTCCTTCGCCGTATCCCAATCGACCAAATACACGTAGAGCTGCTGCAAGACCAATTTTGCGGGCTCGGCGCTCGTCTTCAACGTTGTCATATGTTGGGCGACCAATTGAGGCCACCTCTCGTGGCATCAATTTCACTCCGTCAATGCTGCGAATGTCTTCATGGGTTGCGGTCATGTCATAAGGCTAGCCATACGGCAAAATCGGTGCGATCTCGTAACCTAGACGCATGGCTGAAACCCCTCGCGAGCGCCAAACCGACTCTGGCATCACCATCGATCCGCTATATACCGCTGAATCGTTGGGCAGTTTTGATCCTGCTACTGCATTGGGTGCACCTGGGCAACAGCCATACACCCGAGGCATCTATCCAACGATGCACCGAGATCGTTTGTGGACCATGCGTCAGTACGCAGGGTTCGGAAGCGCAGCAGACACTAATCAACGATTTAAGTTTTTGCTTGAAGCGGGTCAAACCGGATTGAGCTGTGCGTTCGACTTGCCAACGCAGATGGGCTACGACAGCGACCATCCACGTTCTGCCGGAGAAGTGGGCAAGGTTGGCGTAGCTATCGACTCACTCGATGACATGCGCACGTTGCTTGCCGACTTGCCTCTCGACAAAGTCACCACTTCCATGACCATTAACTCAACGGCATCAATTTTGCTGTTGATGTATGAATTGGTTGCCGAAGAACGCGGTGTTCCAAGTACTGCAATTAGCGGAACTATTCAGAACGACCTCTTGAAGGAATACATTGCGCGCGGAACCTACGTGTATCCGCCTAAGCCTTCAATGCGAATCATCACCAACATTTTTGAATATTGCTCGCAAAATGTTCCGAAGTGGAACACCATTTCAATTTCTGGCTACCACATTCGCGAAGCGGGTAGTACAGCAGTACAAGAATTGGCATTCACATTGTCAAATGCCATCGCCTATGTGCAGGCTGCAATCGATGCAGGTCTCGATGTCGACGACATTGGCCCTCGACTCAGTTTCTTTTGGAATGGCCACAACAACTTCTTTGAAGAGGTAGCAAAGTTCCGTGCAAGTCGTCGCATGTGGCACGACATCATGACGAATCGTTTTGGTGCAAAGAAGGAAGCAAGCAAACTCATGCGCTTCCATACGCAAACGGGTGGGTCAACGCTTACTGCACAACAACCGCTCAACAATGTGGTGCGTGTTGCGGTGCAAAGCATGGCAGCCGTTTTGGGCGGAACTCAAAGCCTGCACACCAACGGATACGACGAAGCACTCAGCTTGCCAACCGAAGAAGCCGCACGCATCGCATTGCGCACGCAGCAAATTATTGGTTATGAAAGCGGCATTACCGATACGCCAGATCCATTGGCTGGATCGTATTTCGTTGAATCGCTGACGAATGAAGTTGAGCGTCTTGCTTACGAATACATCGCACGTATTGACGAAATGGGTGGAGCAGTGCAGGCCATCGAGTCTGGTTTCCAAATGGACGAAATTGAAGAAGCTGCATACAACTACACCAAGTCAATTGATGATCAAACTCGTGTGTTGGTTGGCGTCAACAAGTTCACTGTTGACAACGAGCCAGAGCCAAAAATTACACCGCCAATTCCGGGCCTCGAACAAGGTCAGGTGGAGCGTCTTGCCCAATACAAAGCAAACCGCGACATGGCATTGGTGACGGCAAAGCTCGATGCATTGCGCGAAACCGCAAAGGGCACAGGCAACGTTTTGCACCCAATGAAAGAAGCTCTGCGGGCAAAGGCAACACTTGGCGAAGTGAGCGATGCTCTGCGCGATGTGTTCGGCGTGTATCGCCCAGGCTGATTCATCTCATGTCCTGGCTCGCGCCATTTGCACAAGTTGAATGTTGCGACATTGTCACGATTGGTCGAGTAAGCGGCAAACCACGGTCAACAGAATTGTGGTTTGGAGTTGTTGATAACACGCTCATTCTCATTTCGGGAACCAGTCATTCAGATTGGAGAGAAAACGCGCTGGCAAATTCGCGTGTCGAGGTGCGCATCAACAATGTGGTGAAAACAGGAACTGCTCGGCTTGTCACCGATGCCAATGAGCGTCGTGCATATGGAGAGGTGATGGCTGCAAAATACGACTGGGAAGGCGACCCAAGTATTGGGCTTACTCGCCAGATGTGGTGCTACGAAGCACCGGTGATTGCAGTGAGCAACTGGAATTAGTTGAAGTAGGTGATTGCTGGCGCTGGGCGCTCGCGGTCTGGAATATCGCGGTTTGGCCAACCAAGGTAAATCATGCCCGTAATGTGCGTGCCTGCAGGCCAGCCGCAGTGCTGAGCCACGGCATCGTTTGCTCCCTTAGGGCAACTGGACCAGAAACTGCCAAGTCCAAGAGCGGTAGCGCCAAGCAACATGTTCTGAATGCCAGCCGAAACCGCATCGCGATTTTCTTCGGTTTGTAAATCTGATTCGCCAATCAAGGTGCCAACTACAACAAGCACAGGGGCGCGTAAATATTTTGTGCGCGTCTTGGTCACTTTCATTTCGGTATCGCCGTTGCGCTGCATGGCGTCTGCGGTTGCTTCGCCAAGCCCACGACGAGCTTCGCCAGTGAACACACCAAATACCCACGGCCAGGTGAGTTGATGGTTTGGTGCCCACGCTGCAACATCGCACAACTTGTTCACCAAGTCCATGTCAACCTCGCGATCGAGGTCCATCATTAATTGTGTGCGTCGTGCAATAACAAGTTTGCGGAAGTCGTCAAACGTCATGGCGAAAGACTATTGCTAGTTCTTGTGCAAAGCGGCGTTGAGCCCGCCCCAACTGCCGGTGCGTTGCACTACTTCAACCGCTCCAGTCAAACTGTTGCGACGGAAGAGCAGGTCGTTGGCACCCGATAGTTCACGTGCTTTCACTGTGTTGCCGTCTGGAAGTTTCACTTGCGTTCCAGCGGTTACATACAAGCCAGCCTCAATGACGCAGTTGTTGCCAAGTGAAATACCCAGACCGCTGTTTGCACCAAGCAGACACTTTTCTCCAACAGTCACCATTTCTTTTCCACCACCAGACAGCGTTCCCATGATGGATGCTCCACCGCCAATGTCTGAGCCGTCGCCAACCACAACACCTGCAGAAATGCGACCTTCCACCATCGATGCGCCAAGAGTTCCTGCGTTGAAATTGCAGAAGCCTTCATGCATCACGGTGGTACCACTAGCCAAGTGTGCGCCAAGGCGTACACGGCTTGCATCGGCAATGCGGACACCGCTTGGCACAACGTAGTCAGTCATGCGCGGAAATTTGTCTACGCCGTTCACCACAAGTTGAATTCCTTGCTTGAGTTGGTTGTAGCGCACATCTTCAAGAGCATCGAGAGCAACTGGACCAATAGAAGTCCATGCCACATTCACGAGCAAACCGAATGCGCCATCAAGGTTGACAGTGCGTGGCTTGGCCAAGCGATGTGAGAGCAAATGCAATCGCAAATACACATCGCTTGCACTAGTTGGTGCGGCAGTGGTATCGATGCTGAGTGAAACGGGAACCAGCGATACTCCGCGACGTGGGTCGGTATGTATTTGCGATTCGGTTGGTGTTCCTGCAGGAACCGAATCACCCCAACCCAAATGACGGAAGTAGGTGTCAAGCGTTGAACCGTCTGCGGCAATAGTGGCAATGCCAACGCCCCATGCTTGTGTAGTGCTCATAGTTATTTCGCCTCTGGTCGAAGGGTGGGGAACAAGATCACGTCTTTAATGGAGCCGGCTTCACTGAGCAGCATCACCAAACGATCAATGCCAATGCCAAGACCCGCAGTTGGTGGCATGCCAAATTCAAGTGCGCGTAAATAGTCTTCGTCCAAACTTCCCGCTTCGTGATCGCCAGCTTCTTTTGCCAACTGTTCGTCTTCAAAGCGCTTGCGCTGCTCAATCGGGTCGTTTAACTCGCTGTAACCATTGGCAATTTCGCGTCCTCCAATAAACAGCTCAAAGCGTTCAGTGAGATGTGGGTCGTTGCGATCTTGGCGTGCAAGCGGAGAAATCTCAACAGGGTGGTGGGTCACAAATGTTGGGTTAATTAAATCCTTTTCACAAAGCTCGGCAAAAATTTCTTCAATCACTCGGCCAGAGCCCCAATGCTTTTCGCACTTAATGCTGTGTTTGGCCGCAACTTCGCGCACTTCTGCAACATCCATTGACGGGTGCAGTGTGACTCCAGTGGCGTCACTTGCCAAATCAATCATGCGTGCTTTGCGCCATGGTTGAGCCAGGTCGAATTCGTTGCCTTGAATCACCACTGTTGTGGTGCCGCGGGCATCGCGCGATGCATTGGTAATCAATTCTTCGGTCAGTGCCATCACTTCGGTGTAGTCGCCAAATGCCTGGTAGCTCTCCATCATGGTGAACTCGGGGTTGTGGCGCGTTGAAATTCCTTCGTTGCGGAATACGCGGCCAATTTCAAACACGCGTTCCATTCCGCCAACAATCAAACGCTTTAGATGCAATTCAAGAGCAATGCGCAAATACAACTGCATGTCAAGTGCGTTGTGGTGAGTAATGAATGGGCGAGCGTGTGCACCGCCTGCCTCCATGTGCAGCACTGGTGTTTCAACTTCAATGAACTTGTTGTCGTGCAATGTTTTGCGGAAACTTGCAATGGTTGCATGACGAATTTCAAATGTGCGGCGTGCCTCTTCATTAATGATGAGGTCTGCATAACGCTGGCGGTAGCGCGTATCTACATCGGTAAGCCCATGCCACTTGTCGGGTAATGGTCGTACTGCTTTCGACAGCAGTTGCGCATTCTCTACCTTGATTGACAACTCGCCTTTGCGAGTGGTCATGACTAGTCCGGTAACGCCAACCCAGTCGCCAAGATCAAGTTCATTAATTTCATCAAACTCTGATTCGCCAACTACCGACTTCGAAATAAACAACTGAATATCGGTTGCACGATCGCGAATGGTGCAAAAAATGAGTTTGCCTTGGTCGCGCTTCAGCAAAATGCGGCCAGCAACGCTCACACGCACGTCGGTTTCAGAGCCAGCCTCAAGGTGGCCATGCTGTTCACGAATTTCGCCAAGCGTGTGTGTGCGGTCGAACCGGTATGGGTATGGGTTTACGCCCGCAGCGCGCATTGCATCAATGCGGTCAAGGCGACGAGAGCGCTCTAGGGCGAGTCCGTTGGCAGCAGCCTCTGGTGTTGGAGCAATTTCTTCGTTGTCAGGCGCACTTGTCACGCACACAAACTAGTCGCGCGACTCGATTGGCGCTTATTCAATAACGATGAGGATGTCGCCAGAGCCCACTTTGTCGCCAGCTTTGACGTTGACTTTGGTGACTTTTCCTGCCTTTTCAGCAGTGATCTGGTTTTCCATCTTCATTGCTTCAAGCACGGCTACCGAATCGCCAACGGCAACTTCTTGGCCAACTTCGACGGTCACTTTGACGATGGTTCCTTGCATTGGTGCTGCGACTTCGCCGCTACTTGCTGCACCGCCCGAACCAGTTGCACCACGTGTTGGCTTCTTTGCCTTTTTCACTGGTCCGCTTGCAAATTCGGGAACCCACATCTTCACGTCAAAGCGCTTGCCATTCACTTCGATGGTGGTTGCGCGTTCAACAAGACCTTCGTCATTGGTTGCGCTTCCACCTGCAGTGCTCACCATGCCCGACAGATCGAGAGTTTCTTCAACCCACTTGGTGCTGTGCGTTACCGCAGCAAAATCAGGGTGGCGAAGTATTGCAAGGTCGGCAGGAATGGTGGTGTGTACGCCCTCTACAACCATTTCATCAAGTGCACGAATGGTGCGCGCAATTGCGGTGTCACGGTCTTTGCCCCACACAATCAGTTTTCCAACCAAGTTGTCGTAGTACTGACTGACAGTGTCGCCGGCTTCGTATCCACCGTCGAAACGTGTTCCGAATCCGTCTGGTGTTGTCAGCTTGGTGATGGTTCCAGGTGATGGAAGGAATTTTCCTGCACTTGGGTTTTCTGCGTTGATGCGAACTTCAATTCCGTGTCCGTTGCGTCGAGCGGCAACTTCTTTTTGTGTCATTGGCAACTTTTCGCCACTGGCAACACGAATCTGCCATTCCACCAAGTCGATGCCGGTGATTACTTCGGTCACTGGGTGTTCTACTTGCAAACGTGTATTCATTTCCAAGAAGAAGAAGTCGTTGTCTTGGAAGATGAATTCAACAGTTCCAGCGTTGTAGTAGCCAACTGCTTTTGCAGCCTTTACTGCTGCTTCGCCCATTGCCTCTTCAACACCCTCAGGTAGTCCTGGAGCTGGCGCTTCTTCAATGAGTTTTTGGTGACGGCGCTGTGCGGAACAGTCACGTGTGGACACCCACACCACGTTGCCGTGTTTGTCACCAACAAGTTGCACCTCAATATGTCGCGGCCAGGTGAGGTAGCGCTCAACATAAATTTCGTCGCGACCAAAGAATGCTTTCGACTCGCGTTGTGCAGAGTCCATTGCTTCTTGCACTTGGTCTGCAGACTGCACCACTTTCATGCCGCGTCCGCCGCCACCGAATGCAGCCTTAATTGCTACTGGCCAACCAAATTGATTTCCGAAATCCTGAATCTCTTTTGCAGTGGTGACAAATTCTGTTGTGCCAGGAACAATTGGGGCACCACCGCGAAGTGCGGCTTTGCGTGAAGAAACTTTGTCGCCCATTTCCACAATTGCTTCTGGTGGTGGTCCGATGAAAGCAACGCCCATTTCGGTAATGGCGCGCGCAAAGTCTGCGTTTTCAGAAAAGAATCCGTAACCAGGGTGCACGCCGTCGGCTCCGCTTTTGCGAATGGCGTCAAGAATGGCTTCGGTGTTTAAGTAACTCTCGGCTGCGGTTTGTCCGCCTAGTGCGTATGCCTCGTCTGCAAGTCGAACGTGCAATGCATTGCGATCGAGTTCGGAATACACGGCAACGGTTGCGATGCCCATTTCGCGAGCGGTTCGAATAACTCGAACGGCGATCTCGCCACGGTTAGCAATGAGGATTTTCTTCAGCACGAGGGTCTATCTTTGCCTAATGGGCAATGCCAATGCGAACCAATCCGACCACTTTGGGCAATGGCCCAATGGATGGTGGGTTACACGGGTTTCAGAAACAGGCAGCACCAACACCGATTTGGTGAAAATGGCAGGTGAGGGCGCCAAACATCACAGCGTGCTGATGGCCGATTTTCAGACGGCTGGCAAGGGTCGCCTCGATCGCACATGGGTTGCCGAGCCAGGGGCAAACCTGTTGGTGTCGTTGTTGTTTCGCACGGACGAAACTCGTGAGCGTCCGTTGCATCAGTTCACGCAAATGGTTGGGCTCAGTGCAGCACGCGCATGTTCGTTGCGCACAGGAATTTCACCAGACATGAAGTGGCCTAACGACTTACTCATCGACAATAAAAAAGTGTCGGGAATTTTGGCGCAAGGTGGCTCCAACTTTGTGGTGGTTGGCATTGGCGTGAATGTGAATTGGGCTCCGCCAGATGCAATGTCGTTGGCTCTTGCCGCACCTACGCGCACAACAACACCAGCTGAACTGCTACACAGCATGCTGAGCGAAATTGATGCGCTTGAAAAACTTTCGCCAAGTGAAATGCATGGTGTGTATTCATCGCATCTTGCCACTCTTGGTCAAGCTGTTCGCGTGGAAATGGCTGAGGGTCACTCGGTAGAGGGCAGGGCAATTGACGTGCGTGAAGATGGGCGTCTCGTTGTTCTTGATGATTGCGCAATTTCGCACCTCATCGACACAGGCGATGTGGTTCATTTACGTGCACAGTAACGAGTACCGTTTTGTGCAGTGAGTGAAACAACTTTTCAACCGCGCGCCAAAAAAACTTGGTTGCATTCACTTGCTACAGGGGCACTTGTTGCATTGGCGGTATCGCTCTTTGGCGCAGTGGGTGTGGTTCGCGCTGTTAACGCCGACCTCAATACGGTGAAGCGCGAAGAAACAGCAACGACTGCGTTGTCGCCTCCAGATGCTGAGTTTGAAAATTATTTATTCGTGGGTTCAGACTCACGTGTTGGCGCAGACCCAACAGATGCCGATTACGGAAATGTTGGCGATGCGGGCGACATTGGCGGCCAACGAAGCGACACCTTGATGGTGATGCATTATGTGAAGCGAACCGGTTCGGTGTCGTTGCTTTCTATTCCGCGAGACCTGTGGGTTGCCATTGGTAATGGAACTAAAGAGCAACGAATCAACACTGCGTATCAAGAGGGAACTGATGTGTTGGTGCGAACGGTGCAGGGCGCCCTCGGCATTCCTATTCATCACTACGTAGAAATTGATTTTCAAGGCTTTAAGCGCATTGTTGAAGCAGTTGGCGGGGTGAATGTGTGTGTTGAACACCCATCACGCGACAAACACACGGGCTTATTCATGAGGGCTGGATGCTCAACACTTGATGGAGTGGAGTCGCTTGCATACGCCCGCAGTCGTTACTTTGAGCAAAAAGTTGATGGCGAATGGCAACTTGATGGCTCTTCAGACATTGGTCGTTCTGCACGCCAGCGCGAGTTTGTTCAAGCGCTCGCAAAAAGTGCGGTTATTGGAGTGACTGGTAATCCGTTCAATGCTGGTGAAGTGTTGAAAGGTGGTTTGTCGGCAGTCGTTGTTGACAACAACTTGGATCTCTTGGAGTTTGCAAAAAAGATGCGACCTGCAGCGGGCGGAAAAATTGTGTCGTTTCCACTCGATGTCTATGGAGACATGGTGGGAAGTAATTCGGTGTTGCGTCTTGGTAAAGGTGCGGCTGAATTAATTGCGTTCTTCAACGGAACTGGTCCGCGACCGCAATTGAATCCCTAAAGCATCTGCTTCAAGTGCCGCGGCAACTCGGTTGCCTTGCATGTAATCACAGCCGAGTAGACGCAAACGTTGCTTTTGGTCTTCGGTGGTTACCCATTCGGCCACGACGCTCATGTTCAGCGAATGTGCGAGTTGAATAATGGATCGAACAATTGGGTCGTCGCCACCGTGCTGACCGATATCTCGCACCAAGCTTCCATCAAGCTTCAAATAATCGGCAGGGAAGTCGCGCAAATAGGCAAGCGATGCGTATCCGGTTCCGAAGTCGTCAAGAGCAAGTTTCACACCCAGGCGCTTTAATGCATTCAACGTACGCATCACGGCTGGATTGTCGTTCAGCATGGTCTTTTCGGTGATTTCAAGTGTGAGGTGTGCTGCATCAACATTGGTTTCGCGCAAAGTTCCCATTACGCGTTCAACAAATGCAGCCTCACTCAATTGACGGGTTGAAACATTGACGTGCACCATGAACGAACGTTCAACAATTCCTTCGTCCATCCACTTGCGTGCATCGCTGCAAGCTTGACGAATAACCCAATCACCGATTGGTCCAATCGAGCCAGACTCTTCAGCAAGTTCAAGGAACGTAGGTGGTGTAAGCACGCCGCGTTCTGGGTGATTCCAGCGCAGTAATGCCTCAACTCCAGCAGTGCGGCCTGTGTGTGTAGACACCACTGGTTGATACACCACAAACATCTCGCGTTTTGCCAAAGCGCGTTCAAGTTCGGCCGAAAGAGTTACACGGTCTTTTGCGCTCTTGCGCATTTCGTCTGAATACATTTCGCAACGCCCGCGACCGCGCTGTTTGGCGCGATACATGGCGGTGTCTGCGTTGCGCAACAGCGTGACTGCAGCATCGGCTGGAGCTTCTTCGGCAAGTAGTGCAGGTGTTGCCATGGCAACACCAATACTTCCGCTAGTGAATATTTCAACGCCTTGCAAAATGACTTGACCGGTAATTCCTTGGCGAACGCGTTCTGCCACATCCATGGCAATGTGCTCGTCTCCAAGGCCATCGCACAACACAACGAATTCGTCTCCACCAATTCGAGCAACCAAGTCGCTTGGGCGAGTGGCGCTGACCAAGCGCTTCGCAATGGAGTTCAACAATTGGTCGCCTACGTTGTGACCGATGTTGTCGTTGACATCTTTAAGTTTGTCTAAGTCAACAAACATCACTGAAACACCGCGTTTGGTGGTCACGCTGCGCTCAAGTGCTTCAGAAAGTTTGCGCAAGAACAGCACTCGGTTCGGCAAACCAGTGAGTGCATCATGAGTCGCTTGGTAGTTCAATTCATCTTGCAATTGTTTTGCTTCGGTGATGTCTCGGGCAATCACTGAATAGTGCTGAATGGTTCCGTCGGCTTCGCGCACAATCTGCAGCACCAAAGTCATGGTGCGCAAAATGCCATCGGGGCTTCGGAAGCCAAGTTCACCTTCCCATTTGTTGTTGGCAGGCGAGTTCACTACTTCGCGCGGTACTTGATCGCGAATTGCTTGAATAAACATTTGCGTCGCAGCATCACTTGCTGGCGATTGTTCACTTACGCCAATCAGTGAGCGCGCACCATCGTTGCAAAACAGCAGGTGACCCCGCGGGTCAAACACAATGACGGCATCGGCACTGCTATCAAGTAGTCCAATCAATTGGTTGCTAAGAACACGCCGATTTACTGCTTCGGTCACATCGTGTGCTGTGCCAATAAATCCGGTGGTTTCTTTTTTCTCACCAAGCATTGGTTGGGTTGAAATGTGCAACCAAAACACTTCACCATCGGGTTTCCACAATTTGAATTCAAAAACAAAAGATGAACCGTTTTCGCGCGAGCGTTGCCAAGCTTCTTCTGCGAGTGCGCGGTCTGAAGGTTGTGCATTGACCCACGGTGCAACGCCAGGAGTGAAACTTGCACCACCGAGTGCGAGCGTTCGAAATGTTTCGTTGGCTGCGGTCAGCCGACCATTGAGGTCGGTCTGAAAAACCCCTATGGGGAGGGAAGCAGCTGATTGGTCAATGACACCATCTTGACAGGTTGCCCTTTACCAATATGGCTAATTGGGTTATCTGGTCACGACAAATGAGGTGGCGGCAATGCCAATTGACCCGGCCTCTAGCGACGTGAGCATGGTCTCTGGGTCGATTCCGTCGGTCACCTCTAATTGCTGTCCAAGTGCATACACGGTGAGCATGTACGTGTGTGGCTCGCCAACTTTTGGACATGGCGCTGCGTACCCAACCTTGCCAACGCGATTCAGGGACTGCACTGCACCTGCCGGCGTTACGCCAGCGTCCACGTGGCTAAGTGCGGGGTCAATATTTGCAGCTGCCCAATGCACAGCATTTGCGGCAGTTTGATCAACAATTGAAAGCCCCCACGCGATGGTGCCTTGAGGAAGTCCTGCAATGTCGAAACTGGGTGAAAGTTTTGATCCCTCGCAGGTGAAGAGTGGGTCGATCTCCTGACCTTCAAGCCATGGGGCTGCAATGGTCAACACCTGTGCTGGTGCAACTGATTCAGCAATGGTGGTGGCAATTGCGATCGATTCGGTCTGATCTGCCGTTGGTGGTTTCATTTCGCGGCCGTCGCGCGAACATGCTGCAAGAAGCAATGTTGATACCGCAATGAGTGCGAAGGATCCGCGAACGGTTTTTGAAATACGAGTCACAAGTGAAGGTTACGACATGGGCTACTAACCTGCTTGTCGTGTTGCGTCGCGAAGATCAATTGTGCGTGCTTACTGTGCATGCCCACCCAGATGATGAGGCATCAAAAGGCGCGCCAACTATGGCCATGTACGGAGCACAAGGAGTGCGCACCGTACTCGTATGTTGCACAGGTGGAGAAGAAGGCGATGTTGCGAACCCTGCGTTAAAAGAACCGGGGCAGCCATTTCATGGACTTGATGGCGATGCAGAAAAAGCACTTCTCGCACAACTTCGCCCACAAGAGTTAGAAAAAGCTGCACAAATAATTGGCTTTAGTCACGTAGAGATGCTTGGTTATCGCGACTCGGGCATGTTGGACAGCCCGGCAAACCAACACCCTGATTGTTTTCATATGGCGGATCTCGACGAGGCTGTGGGTCGCTTGGTGGCAATCATTCGACGCGAGCGCCCGCATGTGTTGGTTACCTACAACGACGACCAGCGCGGATATCCGCACCCCGATCACGTGAAGGTGCACGACATCAGCATTGTTGCATTTGATCGTGCAGCAGATGACGAGTGGTATCCCGAAGCAGGCGAGCCGTGGCAACCGTTGAAGATGTATTACTCGGCTTGGTCGCGTATGCGCTTAACCGCAATTCACGAAGCGTTGTTGCGATTGCGTGGTTCTTCACCGTTTGATGATTCGTGGTTTGAGCGCCCTGACCTCGACAGTCGAATTACTACGCGTTTGCCAATCGGCGACTATTTGTATGCACGCTCTGGTGCATTGCGTGCGCATCGCACACAAATTGATGAAAACGAACCATTTTGGTTTGGGTTAAGTGATGCAGAGCTTGCAGAAACGTATCCATTTGAAGACTGGGTGCTCGCTAAATCGTTAGTACCGACACCACCCTTAGCGCCAGGTGAATATGAAGACGATATGTTTCGCGGGGTGCGTTAATTATTTGGCGCGCATTGCATCGCGAAGTGCGCGATAGCCAATCATGATTGCGCCGCTGTCGGCAATTGCTTGCTTCAAGGAAGCGTCGTTGACCACAAAGTTGTAGTCGTCTATCCAACCATTTGCCACATCGCCGAGTGCACGAATTTCTGGAGTGTCAATGCATGGTTGCACGTGGATTTCAGTTACTCCAGGCTGCAAATTGCGCAATGAGTTCAACACTCGATCACGGCTGCCTTCTCGCCAGTCGTGATCAAAGTGGTCAGGGAAGAGCACGCCTTCTTCTGCAGCAAGTTTGCGGAATGGAAAACCGGCTTGGGCTTCGGTGAGTGTTGATGGCAAACGAACCGGTAATTGAAATTCAACTGCAAGTTCGATGTACACATCGAAGAATTGTGGTCGCAAGGTAATTGCGGTCAGGTGTGGCGCAAGATGCGTGACATCGATGCCCCATTCAAGAGCGCGAGCAATTTGTGCGCGACATTCACGCAATACTTCGGCTGGGTCGGCGTGCTCCCACAGGTCGTCAATGGTGCGTGGAAAACCACCTTCACCAGATTGCAGCGATGGTGCGTAGGTGAGTGGCCCCCAGCGATACATCTCGTGCTCGCTATTCACCGTGAGATGCACACCAATGTCGTCGCCGTTGTAATTCATCACGGCATGCTTTGCCCACGGCGCAGGAACCATGAGTGATGCACACGTGGCCGAACCTTTTCGCAATGCGTCGTACACACCAACGTTTGCTGCATGAAATGCGCCGAGATCATCGCAACTCAAAATGACGAGCTTGGCGTCTTTTGAGTGTCCGAGTTGTTCGGCAAGTGTTGGTGCGCTCACTGCCTAAACGCTACTAGCGACAAGCCTGCCATAGTCCTACGTTGCTCATCTCTGCCTGTGTAGCGGCTTGAGCAAAATCCAGTTTGTGGGCGGTATTTGGCTCGAACACCATGGGCCGTGCGTACCCATTGCGCACCAAGTCCAGATTCACAAACACATTGGTTTGCACAACATAGACATATAACAGCAAGCGGCCATACGTGTCGCGTGCTTCGATATCGCGCTCTACGCGTATTGGTGTGCCTGGCGGTAACAGTTGTTCGGTGTAGTCACTGGCTTGCGGTCCGTAACACTCCACGCCCTTAGTTGGGTGTTTAGTTTCTGGTGTATTTATGCCAATTAGGCGCACGCGTTCAATGGTTCCACCAATGTCAATGTCAATAGTGTCGCCATCAACGACCTTTTTTACTGTTGCCAAATTTGGGTTAGTTGATATTGCTGTGTTGCTGCACGCCGAAAACAACATCGCGTATGTGAGCAACAACAAAACCAAAAATTGATGTGAACGATGCATAGATCTGGATGTGTGAATTACAGTGATGCACATGACAACACGCTTAGATCTCGGAAAAATTGGCATTTGGACATGGACGTTAGATGGCCAGCCAATGGCCGAGGCGTGTGCTGCTGTGCAAGAACTTGAAGAGTTGGGCTTTAAAACGGTCTGGATTCCCGAAGCGGTAGGTCGCGAGCCGTTTGCGCACGCAGGCATTTTGTTGTCAGCAACGAAGAAGCTGATCATGGCAACAGGCATTGCTTCGATGTATGCGCGCACCGCGGCAACCATGCAGGCCGGGCAAAAAACTCTTACCTCAGCATTTCCCGATCGTTTCCTTCTCGGTATTGGTGCAAGCCACGGTCACATGGTGAAGTCTCTGCATAAAACTGAATATGTAAAACCGTATTCAGCAATGGTTGAGTACCTAGATGCAATGGATGGCGGGTTGTTTATGGCTGCAGAGCCAACAACGCAAACACATCGCGTGTTGGCCGCGCTTGGTCCAAAAATGTTGAAACTGGCAGGAGAGCGCGCCGATGGAGCGCATCCGTATTTCACGACACCAAAGCACACTGCGGTCGCCCGCGAAATTTTGGGCAGTGCTCCAACACTCGCACCAGAACAAGCAGTGATTTTAGAAACCGACCCAACGAAAGCGCGCGCAATAGCTCGTAGTTATATGGGCACTTATACACGTTTGCCGAACTATGCGAACAACTTGCTGCGCGAAGGTTTCACTGAAGAAGACATCAAAACCCAAAGCGACAAATTGGTCGATGCAATTTGTGCGTGGGGCACACTCGATACGGTTCGCAATCGCATTAAAGAACATCTTGATGCCGGCGCATCACATGTGTCAGTGCAAGTGCTTACTGAAGGTTTAGTTGAAATGCCAAAAGTGCAGTGGCGCGAACTCGCCACATTGTTGCCCGAGTTTCGTTAAACGCCAAGCACGCGCTTTTGCAATTTGCGCATTCCCGCAATCCAGCGGTCACGCTCGGTTGCTTTCAACGCCATGTATTGAGCAACCTCGGGGTGAGGCAACACTAAGAACGTTTCTGCACGAATGGTGTCAACGCATGCTTGTGCCACTTCTTCTGGTTCAAGCACTCCACCAGCAACACGCACCACGTTTCCAGAAGGCCCGTCATTGCTGTTGTCTGCGCCTTTCAACATGTTGGTATTTACGCCTTGTGGGCACAGGCAACTCACCAAAATTCCGCGGTTTCCGTAGGTAATGGATAACCATTCGGCAAACGCCACTGCGGCATGTTTGGTCACTGTGTAAGGAGCTGAACCAATTTGTGAAAGCAGACCAGCAGCCGAAGCTGTGCTGCAGAAATATCCGCCACCTTCAGAAAGCCAGTAGGGAATCAAATACTTCGCAGCCCAACGATGTGCATTGAAGTTGATATCAAAAGCGGTATCCCAATCTTGTTCGCTTGTTGACAAATCACTTCCCAGTCCAACTCCAGCGTTGGCAAAAAACAAATCGAGTTTTCCGAATTTTTCAATTGACTCACAGACCAAGTCACGATTCGCTTCTTCGGTATTCAAATTTGCGGCGAATGCAAATGCGCTGTCTGGGCGAATGGCGTTCAGTTTCGCAACTGTTGCATCAAGTGGCCCAGCTTCGCGGTCGGCAAGCACCACGTTGGCGCCTTCAGCATGAAAGCGTTCTGCGAGCGCTTTGCCAATTCCCCCGGCTGCTCCTGTGACGACCGTAACTTTTCCCCGTAATTCCATGGCTGTGATGTTATGCACAGAGTCATGTCTTCGTAGCACC
>JAFMJR010000027.1 GCA_017853385.1 Ilumatobacteraceae bacterium
AAAGAAAAGAACGCAGAATTGCCTGCTGCCCAGCAAGCAGCAGTTGCGCGACAGATTGGCATTGGCGCGGTGAAATACGCCGATCTTTCAACGGACCGAATTAAGGACTACGTGTTTGACTGGGAGCGAATGTTGTCATTTGAGGGCAACACTTCGCCTTATTTGCAATATGCACACGCACGAATTTGCAGCATTTTCCGTCGGGCCGCAGTAGATCGCGCTTCAGTACGAGGAGTTACACCAACACTTGGTCATAGTGCGGAGAGGGCATTGACACTGCGTTTGCTGCAGTTTGATACCGCGGTGTGGGACACGCTTGAAAAGTACAGTCCTCATCGTTTGTGCACCTACCTGTATGAATTGGCCAGTGAATTCAGCGCCTTCTACGAGCATTGCCCTGTGCTTCGCGCGGAATCAGAGGAACAAAAGATGAGTCGCTTAGCGCTGTGCGATTTCACCGCTCGCGTGATGGAGCGTGGTCTTGCACTGCTTGGTATTGAATCACCGGAGCAAATGTGAGCGTGATTTCCAAGCACTTGTTGCCGGACAACGCGGTAATTGATGCACGCGGTGTCATGAGCATTGGCGGTTGTTCGCTAGTTGATGTTGCACAGGAGTTTGGCACTCCAGTTTTTGTATACGACGAAGATCATTTGCGTGCACGCTGCCACGAAGCAGTGAAGGCGTTTGGGCCGGATCGAGTCATTTATGCAACGAAGGCATTCTTTTGCACTGCGATGGCCAAGTTGGCATATGACGAAGGCTTAATGCTCGATGTTGCAACTGGCGGGGAACTGTTTATTGCCTTAAATGCAGGCGTGCCGGGAAGTAGCTGCGTAATGCATGGCAACAACAAGAGTTTGGACGAATTGCGAATGGCAATTCAAGCCGATGTTCATCACATTGTCGTTGACAGCTTTGATGAACTAGATCGTCTTGATGCGTTGCATGCAGAAGGTCTTCCGGTGCCGCGTGTTCAATTGCGAATTACGCCTGGGGTGTCGGTGCATACGCACGAATACATCTCGACGGGTCAAAATGATTCAAAGTTTGGTTTCAACCTTGGCAATGGTGATGCCCATAAAGCGGCAGAGCGAGCTCGTAAATCTCAGTCAGTCAATTTTGTTGGTGTGCATTGCCACATTGGTTCAAATGTTTTTGCAGTTGAAAACTTTGCGCATGCGGCCAAGATCATGGTTGATTTGGCAAATGAACTTGAAGTAGAGCAACTCACCTTTGGCGGTGGTTTAGGTGTGGCATATGTGGAAAGCGAACACTCTTCATCAATTACCGAATGGTCAACACATTTACTGTCAGCTGCAGAACAGTTGCGCAAGCCAACACAAGTATTCGTAGAACCTGGGCGGTCCATTGTTGCTGCCGCTGCTGTCACGGTGTATGAGGTGGGAACCGTGAAGCCAATTCCTGGAGTACGCACCTATGTTGCTGTTGATGGTGGCATGAGCGACAACCCTCGTCCCGTGATGTACGGCAGTGGGTATGAATTGTTTATGCCAGCAAATGCCAACGCAGACCGCACAGAACCAATTCGATTGGTGGGTAAGCATTGCGAAAGCGGTGACGTGTTGATTAATGAAGCAATGGTTCCTGCTGGTCTGAAGGTTGGCGATTTGGTGGCTACTCCAGTGACTGGCGCATATGGGCATTCAATGGGGTCGAACTACAACAAAGTCACGCGTCCACCAGTGGTATTTGTGCGCAATGGTAAAGCTCGACTTGTTGTGCGCCGCGAAACCTATGACGACCTAGTTCGATTGGATATCAACGAATAGCCAATAGCGTGAAGGCATGACCGAACACCGTGTACGCCTTGGAGTGATCGGACACGGAACCGTTGGTGCGGCTTTTGTGCGCCTCGTAAAACAACAATCCGACACGATTGCTGCACGAAGCGGTGTTCGACTTGAAGTTGCACGCGTTGCAGTTCGCAATATCGCTGCACACTCAAATTCAATTGCAGCAGAAGTGATGACCACTGATGCCGAGTTTGTGGTGAACGACCCAACTGTTGACCTGGTCGTTGAATTGATGGGTGGCGTTGAACTACCGCGCAAACTGATTTTGTCGGCATTGAACAACGGCAAGCCCGTAGTTACAGCCAACAAGGCGTTACTTGCGCAGCATGGAGCCGAATTGTTTGCGGCAGCCGATAATGCCGGCATCGATTTGCTATTTGAAGCTGCGGTGTGTGGGGGAATTCCGCTCATTCGTCCGTTGCGCGAAAGTTTGCGTGGCGAACCAATTAAACGAGTGCTTGGAATTGTGAATGGCACCACCAACTACATCCTCACCAAAATGAGTGAAGAGGGCCAGAGCTATGCCGAAGCATTGGCTGCAGCACAAGCACTTGGTTACGCCGAAGCAGATCCAACAGCAGACGTAGAAGGTCTTGATGCTGCGGCAAAGGTGTCGATCATTGCGAGTATCGCTTTTGGGTGCAACGTTGTTGCAAGCGACGTGTACAGCGAAGGAATCAGCAAAATTTCTGCAGCCGATATCGCGATTGCAAAACGTCTTGGTTATGCCGTAAAACTTTTGGCGATTGCCGAACACGACAAAGTTTCAAATGAAATTTCGGTGCGTGTTCACCCAGCGATGGTGCCAATGCATCATCCACTTGCGTCAGTGCGCGACAGTTTCAATGCAGTTGTGGTTGATGGAGAAGCATCAGGCTCACTCATGTTTTATGGCCGTGGCGCTGGTGGCGACCCAACCGCAAGTTCTGTGCTTGGCGATGTAATTGATGCCTCGATCAACTTGCATAAAGGTGCGCATGCAACTCTTGGTGTGCTGAGTGCTCCGAAATTGAAGCGCATGGCCGACACGTCTTGTCAGTATTTAATTCCGCTAGAAGTGACCGATAAACCAGGTGTATTGCACGCGGTTACTGGTGTTTTTGCGCGAAATAACGTGAGCATTCGGGCTGCTGAGCAAGACGGAATCGGCAACGGAGCCCGCTTGGTATTTCTTACGCACATCGCGAACGAGGCTGCGGTGCAGGCATGCCTTTCCGAATTGAAGAATCTTGATGTTGTGATGCATGTTGGCGCACTTCTTCGCGTGATAGCCGACTAACTATCCTGTAGTCACCTATGCGTTATGTCTCCACGCGCGGTCGCGCACCAGAACTTGGGTTTTGCGATGCGCTTCTCGCTGGGTTGGCAACAGATGGTGGTCTGTATGTTCCGCAAGCTTGGCCAGTTGCGCCTGCAATAACTGGTGCCACCTATGCCGAAAAGGCAGCAACGTTGATGGCGCCATATGTTGAAGGCGAAATTCCTCAAGACGTGTTTGCGCAGCTGTGCAAAACCGCTTACTCAACATTTCGCGACCCGGCGGTGGTGCCTCTGGTGCAAATTGCTCCAGAGCATTATTTGCTTGAACTGTTTCATGGCCCAACTCTTGCGTTCAAAGATGTTGCCCTGCAGTTAATCGGTCAGTTGTTTGACTACGTGTTAACGCAGCGCAACCAGCGAGTGATGATTGTTGGCGCAACAAGTGGTGACACAGGGAGCGCGGCAATTGATGGTGTGAAGGGCTGCAAAAACGTCGACATTGTGATTTTGTATCCGCATGGCCGCGTGAGCGATGTGCAACGTCGACAAATGACCACAATTACTTCACCAAATGTGCACACCGTTGCAGTGGACGGAACATTTGACGACTGCCAAGATTTGGTGAAGGCAATGTTTAACGACGCGCCTTTCCGCGAAGCAAACAACTTGTCTGCAGTGAATTCCATTAACTGGGCGCGCGTTATGGCGCAAACCGTTTACTACTTCACGGCGCTTGAATCGCTCGGAAGGTCGGCATCATTCAGCGTTCCAACGGGAAACTTTGGAAACGTTCTTGCTGGTTGGATTGCAAAGCAAATGGGAGCCGATGTTGAAAAGTTGATTGTTGGTTCAAACAGCAACGATATTTTGACTCGTTTCTTTGAAACACACAGCATGGATATGTTGCCAGTTGTGCCAACTCTGAGCCCAAGCATGGATATTCAGATTTCGTCCAACTTCGAGCGTTTGCTATTTGAAATGAACGATCGTGATGGTGGTGCAACCACAGAACAACTGAACAAGTTCCGACAAACAGGGAATATGTCGGTTGAACCAGATCAATTTGCACGTTGGATCACGCCAAACTTCCGTGCCCATCGTGCAAGCGATGAAGAAACGCTTGCAGTGATGAAACGTGTTCATGCTGAGAGTGGAATGCTGGTTGATCCGCACACTGCGGTGGGAATTGCATCTGCTGAGGCATGTGCAGAACCTGGAGTTCCCACAATCACGCTTGCGACAGCGCACCCAGCCAAGTTCCCTGATGCAGTGAAGAAGGCCACAGGAGTGCACCCAGCACTGCCAGACCACGTTGCCGACTTGTTCGATCGCAACGAGCGCATTGTGAATTTGCCAAACGATCTGCAGGCAATTGAGGCATTCGTTGCCTCGTGTCACTAACCGCAATAACTCTCCAAGTTGCCACCTGCCAAACAAAGGGCTATGGTGGAAGTCGGCTCGGAATCCCGAGCAAAGCCCCCGCACTCAGCGTTGAGCGATTTCCTTAAGTTTTCGTTTCGCCTCACGCAGTTGCGGTTGTAAGGGCAACTCACTTTTGCAGTGAACGCCCGTTAAACCTGAAAGTAGGACCTTGTGGCCAGTGGAGCCCTTGAACAATCAGCACTTGAAGCAAAAGACCGTGAACAGCTTGTTGCAATTGCAGGAGCACTCGGTGTGAAGTCGGCATCACGTGCCAAAAAAGCAGAACTCATTGAGATGATTCTTGAGCAGACGAAGCCAGCGGCGCCTGCGCCAAAGCCTGCGAAGAAAGAAGATGCGCCAAAGGCTGAAAAGCCAACGGCAGCAGCACCTTCGGCACCAGTTTTGGGAGCTGATGGAGAACCGCTTGCAGATTGGGAAATTGAACTTGCAGAGCATGAAGGCACACCAGTTGCGCCGGATGCTCGCCGCGCAAGCGATCAAGATCGTGGTGATCGCAATAACAACCGATTCAACAATGATCGTGGCGATCGCAACAACAACCGTCATAACAACAATCGAAATAACAACGATCGAGGCGACCGCGACAACAATCGCAATGACGGTGGTGGCTTTGACAACAACCGCAATCGCAATCGCAACCGTCGTCGTCGTGGCAAAGGCCCACGCGATGAAGGTCCACAAGGCAGCGATCGTTACGAATCATTTGAACCAGAGAGCAACGAACCAATCAGCACTGATCCGGTGAAGGTGACTGGTTATGTTGACTTGCGTGACGAGGGCTACGGCTTCTTGCGCGTTAATGGCTATTTGCCAAGTCGTGAAGATTCATACATTTCGGTGCGTCTCACTCGCCAATATGGCCTGCGTAAGGGCGACCACATTTCTGGAATGTCGAAGCCTGCTGGTCGAAATGAAAAGAATCCGGCAATGCTCGATGTTGAAACCATCAATGGCATTTCTGCAGAGAAGGCAAAGAATCGCCCTCGATTTGAAGACCTCACACCATTGTTTCCAGATTCCAAACTTGGTCTTGAAAATCCTGCAGACCCAAGCAATATGACGGCGCGAATCATCGACCTGATTGCACCAATTGGTAAGGGACAACGCGGAATCATCGTGTCGCCACCAAAGGCCGGCAAGACCACGGTCATGAAGACCATTGCAACCAGTATTGAAAAGAATCACCCAGAAGTGAAACTGATCGTGTTGCTGATTGACGAGCGACCAGAAGAAGTAACCGACATGCGTCGCACGGTGAAGGGTGAAGTAATTGCTTCTACTTTTGACCGCCCATCAGAAGAGCACACGCACATCGCAGAACTCACTATTGAAAAAGCGAAGCGCATGGTGGAAATGGGCGAAGACGTCGTCATTATTTTGGACGGTATTACTCGCTTGTCACGTGCGTACAACTTGGCAGCACCAGCTACCGGCCGAATCATGTCGGGTGGTATCGATGCCGGTGCTCTCTATCCGCCAAAGAAGTTCTTCGGTGCTGCACGCAACGTTGAAGAGGGTGGAAGCTTGACCATTTTGGCCACTGCGCTTGTTGAAACAAACAGCCGCATGGACGATGCGATCTTTGAAGAATTCAAGGGAACCGGCAACATGGAACTTCGTCTCGACCGCAAAGTTGCAGAGCGTCGTATTTATCCAGCAATTGATGTCGATGCATCAAGCACGCGTCACGAAGAGTTGCTCTTCGAGCGTAAGCAGTTGCAGATGGTGTGGAAGTTGCGCCGAGTGCTCAGCGGACTTGCTGCAGATGGAAACGCAGCACCTGGACTTGAGTTGTTGATTGACCGTTTGAAGACGTTCAAGAACAACGACGAATTCTTAAACGAAATCGCCAAGCAGCCAACCGCTTAAGTGTCTGACGCACGCCTGCGCATGGCGGCGTCGCAGTGCGGCGCCGATACCGCTTCATTTGAATCGGTTGACTTTGCGTTTGGTCACGCAGCAACAAGTGGTGCACAGGGTTGGATCTACGTTGCCGAACAACATGCTCGCGCATTAAGCCCAGCACTGCTGTGGGCCACAAAGCACAACGTTGGTTCACTCAATGTTCTTACTGAAGTTGATGCGGAAGTACTTGCGCGTCGTGCGCAACTATTCGACTTTGATATCGCGGTTTGGGCGGTCAACGCAGGCAGGGTAACTCGTGCCACAGCCGCCAATCCGTTGCCTTCAATAGATGTTCCTGACTCACACGAACGTTTCGCCCTAATGATTGAAACCTCTGGCGCAGATGTCATGCGTGAACATGGTTTGCTCACAGGTGAAGTGTTGGGCCTAGAGGTGTGTCGGGTGGTCAACGAAGACGCGGGCGATGGTGGCCGACTTGAAATTGGCGTTGGTGCCCACGACCGGGAAACGTTTCAGTTGGTGTATGGGCGAGATGCAACTGTTGAATCACTTGCTCGAGTTGCCGGAATTGTTCGCGAGCACCGAACTGAAGGGTCAGTGCCGCACCCATTGAATCGTCTTGCACCAGAGCGACTACTTCGTCACCGCATTATTTCGTCGCCAGAACTTGTTGGTGCAAAGCAATTGCAGCCAGTTGAACCCCCAGTCATTCGAATGAACGTAAAAGATGAAATGCCCTGTGTTGCATTTGGAACACTCGCTAACGGAAGCCCAGTAGTTGTTGTGTGCACCGCATCAATTGACATTGATGTTGTGGCATTTGGGGCAGATGCGCGTTTGCGAACCGCGCCAGACGCCGAACTATTCATTGCGACGCATGCAAATAATGTCACCCCCTCGTTGCATAAATTGGCGCAGTCATTGCGTAATCCTGCACGTTTCGTTGAAGTTTCCCCAGTTCGCCGTTAATTAGCCCGTAGCCTAAGCATCGTGTTTGAGCGCCTTTCCCAAATTGAAGCCGATTATGTGGCGCTTGAAGAAAGCCTCGGCACGCCCGAGGTATTGAACGATCAGAATAAATTGCGCGAAGCTTCTCGCCGATACAAACAGCAGACGCCACTAGTGCAATGCATTCGCGAGTACAAAGAAGTTGAAGGCAATGCTGAAGCCGCACGAGAACTCATGGCTGATGCAAAAGGCGCAGAGCGCGAACAATTACAAAACGAACTTGAAGCTTCGCAAGCACGCATTGCAGAACTTGAAGAAAAGCTGAAAGTGCTATTGCTCCCACCAGATCCAAATGACGGAAAGAACATCATCGTTGAAATTCGTGGTGCTGAGGGTGGCGAAGAGGCAAACCTGTTTGCGCACGATCTATTCGACATGTACAGCGCGTGGGCGTTGCGCAACGGCTGGTCGGTTGAAGTGTTGTCGCTTGACAAGTCGCCAATGGGCGGAATTAACCAGGTGACCATGTTGTTCAAGGGTGACACTGTGTGGTCGCGAATGCGCTTTGAGGGCGGCCCACACCGAGTGCAGCGCGTGCCGGTTACCGAAGCACAGGGTCGAATTCATACGTCGTCAGCAACGGTCATGGTGATGCCTGAAGCCGAAGAAGTAGACGTAACTATTGACGAAAAAGATCTGCAGATTGACGTGTATCGCGCGAGCGGCCCTGGTGGTCAAGGCGTAAACACCACCGACTCTGCTGTGCGCATTACGCACAAGCCAACGGGAATTGTTGTGGCAATGCAGGACGAGCGTTCGCAGTTGCAGAACCGATTGCGAGCAATGACCGTGTTGCGTTCACGATTGTTAAAACAGCGCGAAGAAGAGCAAGCCGAGAAAATGTCTGCGGAGCGCAAAGCGCAAGTGGGCAAGGGCGGTCGAGGCGAAAAAATTCGCACCTACAACTTCAAAGAGAACCGCATTACCGATCACCGAATTGGTTTCACTTTGTATCAATTGCAGGATTTCTTGTCAGGCAACGTCGACCCAGTTGTGGATGCGCTTACTGCACAGTTCCAGATTGAGCAGTTGGCTGGCGCAGCCAACGACTAATTCTTTTATGTCGCCAACCGATGCGGTGACCTGGGCGCAGATGCTCAGCGAAACAACTGAGCAATTAGGTGATGCAAATGAAGCCAGGTGGTTGTGTGAGCATGCAAGTGGATTAGATGGTGAAGAATTTCGCCTTGCATCTGAAGAATTTGTGACCACAGCAATGGCCAATCAACTGCACGACATGGTTCGTCGCAGGCTGAGTGGAGAGCCGCTGCAATATGTAATGAAGCGTTGGGCATTTCGACATTTAGATGTGTTTGTTGATCAACGAGTGCTTATTCCGCGGCCAGAAACCGAACTTTTGGTTGAGGTTGGTTTAACCCTTGCCAACAATCGATTGAAAGACCTTGAGCGACCGCTAAACATCGTTGATCTAGGAACGGGAAGTGGTGTAATTGGTTTGAGCATGGCTTACGAACTTCCGCTTGGAAGAACAAACGTGTGGCTCACCGATCAATCTGCAGATGCTCTTGAAGTTGCGCGAGGAAATCTTGTCGGTGTTGGCCAAAAGGGTGGTGGAGTTCGTCTTGCGCTTGGTAACTGGTGGGGTGCATTGGACGCATCATTAAAGGGAGCAATTGATATTGCTTTGTGCAACCCGCCGTACATCGCCCATGATGATGCTGAAGTAGCGAACGATGTGCACGAATGGGAGCCGCATTCGGCGCTTTATGCGCAAGACAATGGTCTTGCAGATTTACGCGAAGTGATTAATGGCGCTTCAACTTGGCTCGCGCGAAATGGTTGGCTTGTTATTGAAATTGGATATCAGCAGGGCAAGGAAGTGAAGTCGCTTCTAGTAAACGCTGGGCTGACAAATGTGGAAATTCGCCAAGACCTTGCAGGTCGTGATCGAATTGCGTTAGCTCAACGCCAAACTGCGGCGTAAAAAGTCAAGCTGGTGCAGTAGCAAATTTTCAGCGACTACTTCTTGGGGTGTCATGTGAGTAACGCCAACGAGTGGCAAAAATTCATGCGGTTTTCCGGCATGTAGCAACGCGGTAGATAACTCAAGCGAATGCGCAGCAAGCACGTTGTCATCGGCAAGTCCATGCACCAGCAGTAGTGGTCGCGAAAGCAAGTGGGCATCACCAAGCAACGATGAAATCTCGTACGAAGATGCGTCTTGGCCTGGATGCCCGAGATAGCGCTCGGTGTAAAACGTGTCGTACAACTTCCAGTCTGTAACTGGAGCACCAGCAACTGCTGCATGAAAGTGTTCTGGCGCGCGAAGTACTGCAAGGGCAGCCAAATAGCCACCGAAACTCCAACCACGAATCGCAACACGCGAAGTATCTGCACATGGAGCGAATTCGCGTAGATGGCGAAGTACTTCAATTTGATCGTTCAGTACTGGCGTTGCAAGGTCGTGATACACCTCGCGCTCCCATTGAGACCCTCGACCTGGAGTTCCGCTGCCGTCGGCAATGACAACACAAAACCCTTGATTGGCAAACCACTGGGCAGAGGCATACGCCATACTGCTCGCAACAACTCGCTGTGCATGTGGGCCACCATATGGGTCAAACAGCACAGGCAATGCAGAGCCATCGTGATGGTGTGGCAACACAATTGCGGTGTTGATTTTTCGTGAACCAATTTCGTGAAACGAAACATTCACTTCAAGCATGCAGGTCTCGGCATTGTTAACAAGTTCGTGTTGATTGTTGACGAGTGTGCTTGAACGCTGATTTTGCATGGTTGCACTGCGAATAACGGTGGTGTTTCCACCTATCGCAATTGAGTGCATTCCGGCGCCGTGGGTGAGAGGTTCAAGTTCGTGCGACGAAATGGCTGCTTTCCATGCATGCAATTCACGTGGCTGATCAATGAGGTTTCCACTGAAAATCACATGTTCTGAAGTTGCGCTGATAACGCCGCGAACTTGAATATGTGGAGGTGTGATTGGCGTGTTGTTCACCAAAATTGCACGTGCTCCATTGCGGTCACCGCACCACAACAATTGCTGTTCAGAGATTAATGATGGGCCACCGGGCACGAGTTCAACCCAATGATCATCACGTTCAACATGTAGAGAAACGGTTTCGCCCGAAGCAGTGTCAACTTTTCTGATGTCAAGTAATTTCTGATCGCGCGACATCACTGAAATGACGAGACCGGCGGCAGTCCATTGCACCGATGTCAAATATTCAAAATCAGCGTTATTCCAAACAACCTGAGTTGATGCTCCTTGCAGATCAACAATGTGCAGTGACGTGTGAGCATTGTTGGTTCCAGCAAACGGGTAGCGACGAGTACTTGGTGATTCTGTTGGCTGAGCTGGGTTTGAAATTGAGATGGTGGAAATGGTGCCGTTGTCAACGCGTTCGACGGCCAATGCATTACTGCTGGGTGACCACCAAAACCCGCGATGGCGATTCATTTCCTCTGCAGCAACAAATTCGGCAACACCCCATGTCACGTTTTGTGAGGATTCACCTGCAATGCGCTTCTCGTTGCCATCCAAGTCGCACACAAATAGCGATGCGCCACGCACGTACGCAATATGTTTGCCATCTCCGCTGATGCGCGCGTCGTAAATAGTTCCTGGCGCAGGATGTGAAATGACAATTTCGCGCGCGTGGGTCATGTCGCAAATGAACAATCTTCCACTTACCGCAAAGACTGCATGGTGCACATCGGCGTCACACGAAAATGACACGATTCCCGCAGCGCCCTCGCGTGCACGCTCTCGTCGAGCTCGTTCCTCTGGCGACTCGTTATGCGAATCGGTTTGTGAGAGCAGGGTTCGAATATCGGCGATACATGTTTCGCTATTTCTTTCAACGTGATACAGCCACAGCGAATTCACGCTGTCGCTACCTGTTGAAGATCGTAAAAAGAGAACTCGCTTCCCGTCTGGAGAAACCACAACATTGCGTGGTTCGCCAAGTGTGAGCCGTTGCGTACGCGCAAACTGCCTTGGGAATGTGTAGGTCATGCCAGCAGGGTTCCCGATTCATCAATTCGAACCGGCATGCCAACCCATTCGCGCTCACACATTTCAATTGCAAGTTGTGTGTCGTTTGAGGTTGCCCAAGCACGTCGAGTGTCGGGCAAAATCACCGAAGCATTAATGATTTCGGGTTCGCCGTTGCGTCCGTGCATCACGCTGTAAGCCTCAAGCTTTGCCGGACCCTCGGCTTCACCTTGCGCTGCTACTTCGCGCTTAGGCAGCGCATCAACTTGTGCTTGTGGAGATGAATGTTGATAACCGCGCGGTGGTGGAGTGGTTGCGTATGCACCAAATGAATGCTTGGTCGCATAGCCACCATTTGCCCAAACAAAACCATGAGCTTGTGGGTTTTCGCGCAGCCTTTGCATTGTTGTTGCAATGGCATGCATGACGTAATTGTTAAATGGTCCACCAGCAAACGACAGCCCGCCAGTAACCGTGAGTTGCTGATTCAAACTCAGTCCAAGCGATTGAGCGCCAAGTTGCACAGCAGACGGAAAGCACGAATACAAATCAATGAAGTCGTAGTCACTGGTTTTCCTTCCCGTTAACTCGTGCAGATACTCGCCGCCAAGACGAATCGCAGGCGTATCGGTAAACGTCCAACGATTCGAAACAAAATTATGTTCGTGACAATCGGTGCCCGCTTGAGGGAACACCCACCTGTCTCGAGGTACTCCAAGAGCAGTGGCGCGTTCGGCCGAGCACAAAATCAACGCTGCCGACATATCTACGTCGTTGTTTGAATTCATCAGCTTGGTATAGGGAAAACCAATCATGCGATTTGCTGGTGTTGCGTTTTGAATCTGTTCTGCTGTGTAGGACTTTTGCATCCATGCATGTGGGTTGCTTTCTGCAACTTTGCTGAAACGTGACCAGAGTTCGCTAATGAACTGCTGGTGGTCCTGTACTGAGCGATGTGCGCTTGCACGTAATGCAGTTTCAAACATCGGGTAAATCTGAATCGGCAAAGCAATGTGTCGAGCAAGTTCGGCTTCGTGATTCATCACCAACTCGTCACCAACAACAGTTGGTGGTTCGTCGTTTGCCGACTCTGGTGATGCATTGATCCAACTTGGTTGCGTTTCAGATGCTTTGGCTCTTCTGCGCGATCGCGATGACTCACCACCGGTGAGCACCACCAGGTCGATCTCTCCGCGCGAAATCGCAAGCGCCGAATAGTTCAACAGCGACTGGGGGAGGTTTCCGCCATGCGGGGTGAGTCCGGTGACTCGGACGCTCAGCCCAAGTTCGCGAGCGATACTTCTGCCAGGGTTTGGTTCGCGATTAGAAAGCGATCGCAACACGTGAAGTGCATCAATATTTCCAAGTGATGTAACTCCAGCATCTGTAATTGCAGATTGAATCGCCTGAGCCATGAGTTGGGTTGGCCCTAAAGATTGCGCGACATCGTCTTCGTGTTGGCAGATCTGGGCCTGCCCGATGAGGACGGGGGTGCGAGGGTCGAGCGTCACTTCACAAACTCTACTTTTCAATGTTTATAGGCGATCTATTGGGTTATGCCCTCGTGACCTATGCTCGCATGCGGTATCTCACATGAATTCCTCGCAGACTTCCCGAATCATTGCAATCGGATCCGACCATGCCGGATACGAATTGAAGCAACATCTCATTGGGTATCTGTCGAAAGCTGGCTTTACCGTGATTGATCACGGAACCGACTCCACAGAGAGCGTGGATTACCCACCATTTTGTGCTGCAGTTGCACGAGATGTTCGTGATGGAAAAGCTGCGCTTGGGATTGTGATGGGCGGAAGTGGTCAAGGAGAGCAAATTGCAGCCAACAAAGTGCATGGAGTCCGTGCTGCATTGTGCAATGACTTGTACTTGGCAGAAATGGCTCGTTCACACAATGACGCAAATGTGTTGAGCATGGGCGGACGAGTGGTGAGTTTTGCTGCAGCAGAAGAAATTGTCGAAAAGTTCTTATCCACCCCATTTGAAGGTGGACGTCATGAGCGCAGAGTTGCGCAATTGGCAGAAATTGAACAACAAGAAGGAGCGCGCTAATGCCTTGGCCATCTGAAACAAATCGTGACACCGAAGTCTTTGGACTTATTGACAAAGAGCGTGAACGCCAAACCACTGGTTTGCAACTAATTGCCAGTGAAAACTTCACATCGCCAGATGTGATGGAAGCAACTGGATCTGTCTTAACGAACAAATACGCAGAGGGCTACCCACAAAAGCGTTACTACGGTGGCAATGCAGTTGTTGACGAAATTGAAGCGTTAGCAATTGAGCGTGTGAAGAAATTGTTTGGCGCAGACCACGCCAACGTGCAACCGCATTCAGGCGCAAGTGCCAACATGGCTGTGTATTTAGGGTTGATCAAACCAGGTGACACAGTTCTTGGACTCAGCCTTGACCACGGTGGTCACCTCACTCACGGTTCACCAGTAAACGCATCAGGAATTTTGTATAACTTCCAATCGTTCCGCGTAGGTGCAACTGATGAGCGTTTGGACTTTGATCAAATTCGTGATTTGGCAATTAAGCACAAACCAAAATTGATTGTTGCGGGAACCACTTCTTACCCACGTCGACTTGAGCCACAGCCGTTCCGAGCAATTGCCGATGAAGTTGGCGCGCTCATGATGTTTGACATTGCCCACATTGCGGGTCTGGTCGCAGGTGGTGCACACCCGAACCCAGTGCCTTACGCCGACGTGGTTACTTTCACTACGCACAAAACATTGCGTGGCCCTCGCGGCGGTTGCATTCTGACAACTGCAGCTCATGCAGCAGCAATTGATAAGGCAGTGTTTCCGGGAAGCCAAGGTGGCCCGCTTGAACATGCAGTAGCAGCAAAGGCTGTTGCATTTCATGAAGCGATGCAGCCGAGCTTTAAGGAATACGCGCAGCAAATCGTGAAGAATGCGGCTGCACTTGCAGAAGCCCTGTCAAAGCAAGGTTTCCGTTTGGTTTCTGGCGGCACCGATACGCACATGATGGTGGTTGATTTGCAGCCATTCGATGCTGAACTCACCGGCAAGGAATCACAATTGGTGTTAGACGAAGCAGGAATCACGTTGAATAAAAACAACATTCCAAATGATCCACGCAGTCCTTTTGTGACTAGCGGCGTGCGAATCGGTACACCTTCAGTAACTACGCAGGGAATGAAAGAACCAGAGATGGCACTCATTGCTGAGTACATCGCAACCACATTGCGCAATCGCAATAATCCAGCAGTGGTCGCGGAAGTTCGCGCCAAGGTTGCTGCGTTGTGCGCCAAGTTCCCTGTGTATCCAAAGCGTGCGTGATTGATCTCACCGGTTATCTGATCGTTGGCCTTTGTGCCGCGGTGGTTACCGCAATCCTTACGCCGCTTGTTGAGCGCTATGCGCGCAAGCGTCAATGGATGGCTGAGCCAGATGAGCGACGCGCGCATCCAGTTGCCACTCCAAACGTTGGTGGCTTGGCATTTATCGGTGGGCTTGTTGCTGCATTGTTGCTTGCGTGGAGAATGGATCGCTTCTCGCCGGTTATTTCAGGAAACTCAGAACTCATTGGCGTAGTACTTGCTGCAGCTGTGATTACGGCGTTGGGTTTTGCAGACGACATTCGTGATCTGTCTGCACCAATGAAAGTGACAGGAGTAGTTGTAGTTGCTCTTGTGTTGGTGTGGTTTGGCGTAACAATGTTTTACTTCCGAGTGCCATTCCTTGATGTATTCGTGTTGTCAAACGATTGGATTCCACTGTTCACGGTGATGTGGTTGCTTGGCATGACGCAAGCAATCAATTTGATTGATGGTCTTGACGGACTTGCAGCAGGAATTGTTGCAATTGCTGCTGCAACATTTTTTGTCTACAGCAAGCACCTTGCAGATCAGGGGTTACTTGCACAACCAAACATCGGTCCGCTCATTGCAATCATCACGCTAGGAATTTGCTTGGGCTTCTTGCCATACAACTTCAATCCCGCCCGCATATTCATGGGCGATGTTGGTGCGCTGATGCTTGGTTTGTTGATGGCAGTGTCAACCAGTGTCGTTGGGGGTAGAGCAGACCCACAATTGCAAGGTGTGAGTGGTCAGACATATTTCTTCATCGCACCTTTGTTTATTCCATTGCTCATTTTGGGTGTGCCGTTTTTCGACGTGCTGTTTGCAATTTTGCGCCGCACGGTAAGCCGACAAGGTTTTGCCACAGCTGACCGCGGGCACCTGCACCACCGACTCATTGCCCTTGGCCACGGACCTCGCCGTGCGGTCGTCATTTTGTGGGCATGGACAGCGCTCCTGTCGACAATTGCCTTGTACCCGGCACTCATTTCAACCAAGCCCAACTTTTGGCCATTGCTCGCTGCGGCCGTGGTTTTGGCGGCTTTTACGGTGTTGCACCCGCGCTGGAGACCCCACACCGACCAGCAATAGCGCACAAGCGCACGACCGGTTTGGTCGGTTTGGCGGCGTCAAACTAGTTTGTACTTAGTTTCACAAGCGCCAAACGAGGGTATTGCGTTGAAGAATTTTCCGAAGAAATTCGTGCCAAAG
>JAFMJR010000028.1 GCA_017853385.1 Ilumatobacteraceae bacterium
TACCACCAGAGGTGTTGTTCATGCCGTGCTCGATGTACTGCTGCTGTGAAGCAAGGGTGAGCAATGCCATCTCTTTGTTGTGGTCGGTTGGGAAGATGAAGTTCGAAGCGTGACCAGTTGAACCGCCTGGGTTTGGCAACGGGCCCTTGTCGATCAGCACCATGTCGGTCCAGCCGAGCTTGCTGAGGTGACCTACTAAACAGTTACCCACGATTCCGGCGCCGATAACGACACACTTTGCGCGGCTTGGAAATTCACTCACGAGATACCCCCGAAAAGAGGACCGCACCCCCGTTGGGCGAGGCCACAATTGAATTTTGGTAGTATATCAGCGCAATATCATCACGTAAAAATCGGGATATGATGACGGCCGTGAGTACATCGCTGAGCGAACAGGCCTATCTCGAGATTCGGAACAAAATTGTCCGCCTCGAACTGGCCCCCGGCGACGTAATTAAAGAGGACGCCCTCCAGAGCCAACTTGGCATCGGCCGAACCCCGATTCGTGAGGCCCTCCAGCGCCTAGCCCGCGACCAGTTTGTCACGGTAATTCCACGCCGCGGAATGTTGGTCTCGGGAATCGATGTGATGGAACTCAGCATGCTGTACGAGACCCGTGCGTTGCTCGAACCATACGCCATGCGACTGGCTGCAAAGCGTGGCAAGCAAGAACATTGGGACGAAATGGCGCGCGTGTTGGCCAAAGCTGAAGAGCCGAGTGCAACAAATGATGACCTGATGAAAATTGATCGTCGTTGTCATGAGATTGTGTGGGACGCTGCGGGCAATCGCTTTCTCACCGCAACCCTCGACATGATGTACGCGCAGAGCGATCGCTTGTGGCACTTGTACATTGCCGATGTTGCCGACATGAAACATGCAGTGCAAGAACACGGCGAAATGTTTGAACGACTTGCTGCAGGTGATGGCGACGCTGCTGCTGACTTATGCGAAAAACATGTTCGCGGATTTGATGATGAAATGAATCAGGCAGTTCGCAAGCGACTTGGTTCGCCGCTTCCAAAATAATTTTGCACAAAAATTAGTTGTAGTTACCCAGCACTTGTGCTGGGTCGGTGCTTTCGGTATCTGGCCAATTCGAATACCAAATGTCAGCAGCCGAAGTTCCAACATGTAGCGAAGGGCGATCAAAACCCGCAACTGGTTCTACGAGTGGTTTGACTACAACATCCCACCGTGGTTTCGAAAAATATGGAAACGATTGTCGTGGTTTTCCCGACTTGTTGAACACACGATGTGGGGTAGAGAGCAATCTTCCGCCACTCCACAACTCCAACATGTCACCAACGTTGAGCACCATGCCATCTTCTGGGCAAGCAGCGTTTAGCCATTCATCATTTCGATTGCGAACTTCGAGCCCGCCGATTGGATCGTGTGCAAGGAGTGTGAGCAAATTGAAATCTTTATGCGGATGAATTCCCCATGTGTCTGCTTGTGGTTCAACAGACGGATAATTGAGCAGCGTCATGTTGGTGAGTGGCATGGTCATGCATGACAGCAGCACTGATGGATCAACACCTAGTTGCAAGCACAATGCAACGATGAGTTTTTCACTCACCACGTCGAGTGCGTGCCAGTAATTCATAATTGGAGTGCGCACATCAAAATCAATTGCTGGCCAAATGTTTGGTCCATATAAATCGCATTGCTTGCGAATGGGATCATGTGCATCGGTTTCGAAATGCAATTTCCAGGCTTCGTATTGGTCGGCTTTGCCTTTGCCTGAATTAGGGGTGAAGTATCCAAGTGGCACGAAGCCGCGATAGTTGCCCTTCGCCACCATGTTTTGCATCAACACCTCGCGCGGCGAATCAAACACTGCTTTCACTGCGGCGCGCATGTTGGCTGTGATCTGTGGGTCAACCCCATGTCCGGTCACAATCGCAAAGCCAATTTCGCTGAGCGCTGAAAAGAGTTCTGCAGAGGCTGTATGGAATTTGGGGTCTGAAACTCCAGCCCGAATTGGTGAAATATCGATGATCGGCAGGCTCGCGGTCATGGCACAAACCTATTACACGGGTTGCGCCTTAATTCTTGGCAAATCCTTGCGGGGTTTGTCATATATCAGGCGCCCTGACTCCTATATAGTGGTGCGACCAAATCGCCACGTGGTGGCCATTGAACGGGGAGTCTCCAATATGTCGTTTCCATCAGATCTCGAAATTGCTCGCGCGGGTAAGCCACTTCCGTTGAAGGACATCGCTGCCCAGATGGGAATCGGCGAACACCTACTTGAGCCATACGGCAAGAGCTTGGCAAAGATCAGCCTCGATGCAATTGACGAGTTGAAGTCTCGTCCAAAGGCAAAGTACGTCGTAGTTACCGCAATCACACCAACACCACTTGGTGAAGGAAAGACCACAACAACAGTTGGTCTCGGACAAGCGTTCAAGCACATTGGTAAGAACGCAGTCATCAGCTTGCGTCAACCTTCAATGGGACCAACTTTTGGTATTAAAGGTGGAGCAGCAGGTGGTGGCTACAGCCAAGTAATTCCGATGGAACTGTTGAACCTGCACCTCACTGGCGACTTCCATGCAGTGACTGCTGCACACAACTTGCTTTCAGCAATGGTGGACAACCACTTGCACCAGGGCAACCAACTCGATCTTGACCTCGACAACATCACATGGCGCCGTGTTATCGACGTAAACGACCGTTCACTCCGCAACATCATTGTTGGTCTTGGCACCAAAGAAGACGGTGTAACTCGTCAAACCGGTTTTGATATCACCGCAGCTTCAGAAGTAATGGCGATTCTTGCTTTGTCAACATCGCTCGAAGACATGCGCAAGCGCTTTGCTCGCATCGTTGTTGGTTACAACACCAAGGGCGAGCCAGTAACTGCAGAGCAACTGAGCGCCGCAGGTTCAATGGCGGTCATCATGCGAGACGCAATTAAGCCAAACCTCCTGCAGACACTTGAAAACACTCCGGTAATCGTGCACGCAGGACCATTCGGAAATATCGCGCACGGTAACTCGTCAATCATTGGCGACATGATCGGTATTCACGGTGGCGATTACCTCATCACCGAAGCTGGTTTTGGTGCCGACATGGGTGCTGAGCGATTCTTCAATATCAAGTGCCGTTACTCGGGCATGACTCCAGACGCAGCAGTGTTGGTAACCACTGTTCGCGCATTGAAGGCTCACTCAGGTAAGTACAAGATTGTTGCTGGTAAGGCTTTGCCAGCAGACCTGCTTGCAGAAAATCCAGCAGACGTTGAAATTGGTGGCGAAAACCTTCGCGCACAAATCGAAAACGTAAAGGCACACGGCGTAGTCCCAGTTGTTGCGATCAACTCTTTCCCAACCGACCATGCTTCAGAACACGATGCAATTCGCAAGATTGCAGAATCAGCCGGAGC
This sequence comes from Ilumatobacteraceae bacterium, assembly GCA_017853385.1. Taxonomy (GTDB): domain Bacteria; phylum Actinomycetota; class Acidimicrobiia; order Acidimicrobiales; family Ilumatobacteraceae; genus UBA3006. The sequence goes on from JAFMJR010000028.1 coordinate 3,392, forward strand.
TCGTGTTGCTTTGTGCACGCACTTTGCTGATGGTGGCGCTGGTGCAGTTGAACTTGCAAAAGCTGTTGAAGATGCATGCAACGAAAAGAACAACTTCCACATGCTGTACAAAGATGAAGCATCGTTGAAGGAGAAAATTGAGACTGTTGCAAAAACCATTTATGGCGCAGCAAACATCACTTATTCGGCTCTTGCAAACAAGCAATTGAAGAACTACACCGACAACGGCTTTGGTCACTTGCCGGTATGTATTGCAAAGACCCACTTGTCGATCTCGGGTGATGCCTCACTTAAGGGCGCTCCAAAGGGACACACCCTGAACGTCCGTGAAGTGCGTGCCTCGGTTGGCGCTGGCTTCGTGTATCCAATTTGTGGTGACATGCGTACGCTTCCAGGCCTTGGCACAAAGCCAGCAGCAGCAATCATCGACTTTGATGAGAACGGCGAAATCGTCGGTCTTTCATGAGCATGCAGCACAAGCGCACGCCAGGCGGCGCCATCTTGATGGATGGCAACGTATTGCGAGACGAAACAGTTGCGCGTTTGCGTAAGGAAATAGAAGCAGCTGGTTCACCTGCGGTGTGTTTGGCAACGGTGCTTGTTGGCGACGATAAGCCAAGCCACATCTACGTTGGCAGCAAGCACAAAAAAGCGCAAGAAGCCGGAATGATTTCTGTCGGTGTTCAGTTGCCACAAGATGCAACACAGGAACAAGTTGAGGCAGAGGTTCGTCGACTTGCAGCAGACCCAACTGTGCACGGAATTTTGGTGCAGTTACCTTTGCCAAAGCATCTCGATGCAGAACCTGTTCTTGCATTACTTCCACCAGAAAAAGATGTTGATGGTCTCACTGAGCGCAGCATGGGTCGTTTGATGCGTGGTCTTCCTGGACATGTGCCATGCACGCCACTTGGCGTAATGCGTTTGCTTGAGCGCTATGAAATTCCAACTAAAGGCAAGCGGGTTGTTGTTATTGGTCGCTCAACTCTCACAGGTCTTTCACAAACCATTTTGTTTATTCGTAAGGGTGGCGATGCGACTACAACGTGTGCGCACTCATACACCTCGCCTGAAGACTTGAAGGCAGCATGCCGCGAAGCTGACATCATAGTTTCGTGCGTAGGAATTGCTCGCTTAATCACAGCCGATCATGTGAAGCCAGGAGCAACGGTTGTCGACGTTGGCGTGTCACGCGAAGAATCAAAAATCGTTGGTGACGTAGATTTCGATGCTGTTCAAGCAGTTGCTGGCGCAATTACGCCAATGCCTGGTGGCACTGGGCCAATGACAATTGGTTGCTTGCTTGAAAACACGTTGTCGGCAGCAAAAATGCTCGGCGCGTTTCCGACTAAGTAATTCGTTTTAAATAGCCGCTGGTGCTTGTAGCCGTTTGGCGGTTGCCTGGGTGAGGCGATCCAAGATCGTTGCCATGATCACAATGGCAACACCAACTTCTGCGCCAAGACCTTTGTTTGGGCCGGTGAGCGCTTCGATTGAGCGATAGCCAAGTCCGCCACCGCCAACCATTCCAGCAATAATCGCCATCGCAAGCACCATCATCACCATTTGATTGACCGCCAAAATAATGCTTGGCATTGCAAGAGGAATGCGCACGCCCCACAGCACTTGCCGATCTGTTGCGCCAAACGTTGTTGCTGCCTCAATTGATTCCTTATTTACTTGGCGAATACCGAGCGAGGTGAGACGAATGCCAGGCGGAATTGCGTATACAACTGCAGCAACAACTCCAGGCACTGGGCCAACGGTGAAAATCATGACGAACGGAATGGCGTAAATCAATGGTGGAATTGTTTGTAGCGAATCGAGCAGTGGTGAGAGCGCTGCTTCTGCGCGTGGGCGTCTTCCGAGCCACACTCCAATTGGCAATGCGATCACAATCGACAAAATCACTGCAACGATGGTTTGTGTCAGCGTGTCTACTGAATCGGTCCATCTGCCCGTAAGTCCGATGATGAGAATTCCAGCAGCGGTAGTGATTGCCATCTTCCAGCCTGCAACGAAGTAGGAGAGCGCCATTGCTGCGACAACGATCATTTGCCACGAGAACGAATTGTTCAATAGCTTTTGTGCACGTATTAATACGTCCCGCACGATGAAATCATTAAATGGTCGAGTAATAAATGAGAATGTGTCTCTAAACCAATTCACAGCGGTGTCAATTGGATCAGCGAATGAAGTTCCGTATGAAACAGGGAAATGATTCCAACCTGCAATTCGGCCGACGATGGTGGCAAGTACCACGCCACCAACTATTCCAATCACTGCATTTCGTGACAGCTTCCGCACGTTTGTTCCCGGTTCCGAAATGAGCGCCATGCTTACTCGGTCTAGAACAAATGCAACAGCAACAACTGCAAGGCTCACTACAAGCCCGCGCCCTGGCGAGAGCTGGCGAACCGTTTGGTTGATCTCTTGTCCAAGACCACCTGCGCCAACAAGGGTGGCGATTACCACAATGCCAAGTGCCATCATCACCGTTTGATTAATGCCCGCAACAATTGACGGCACGGCGAGAGGAAGCTGAATGCGAGAAAGTATCTGTCGCTTCGTTGCACCAAACATTTGTCCAGCCTCAATAGCCGCACGAGGAACTTGTTGTACACCCAATGCGGTGAGGCGAATCATTGGTGGAAGTGCATAGACAACCGTGGCGATAGCGGCAGGCACTTTGCCAATTCCGAATAGCAGCACGATCGGGATGAGATACACCGTTGCAGGAACTGTTTGCATGGCGTCCAGTACTGGTCGCAATACAGACTCTGCACGCTTGTTGAGCGCAGTCCAAACGCCAATTGGAACTCCAAGCAGTACGCAAATGCCAACCGAAACCGCCATTAATGAAATGGTTTCAATGCTTTCTTGCCACACGCCAACAAGGCCGGGATACACCACGGCAAATGCGGCAAAGCTCGCCAAAACCCATCGTTTGCGTCGTGCGATAATCGCGAAAACAACAATTGGTGGAATGAACCATGGAAGCCAACCGATAAATGATTCTGTGAAGTTCAGTCCAAGTTCAATGACCCACGTGATCGGGTTGAGAATAAAGGTAAATAGCCAATGCTGATCGCGGTTTGTGCGAATCCATGATTGCCACGAATTGATTGGTTCGGAAAGTCCGATATTCCACGATTCAGGAAATCCGCCACTTCCAAGAATTTGTAATGCAATCAATGCGACAACAATTGCCGCGGCCGTTGTTCTGAATCGTTTGCTCATTGTTGTTCGGCTTGCAACATGCTTGCCACATTGCTTCGATTGACAATGCCGATAGCAGTGCCGGTGTTGTCAATGACGCTGATTGGTTCATCGCGCTCAAGCAACATCGGAATGATCGTTTCAATTCGGGCATCATCGCGCACGGTGCGTGCCCCATGTGGCGCTGAACCGGCCACTGTCACACTGCGCACGCTTAAAACCTTTGCGCGAGGAACGTCGTTGACGAATTCTCGAACATACGGAGTAGCTGGGTTGGAAACGATCTCTTCTGGCGTTCCCACTTGATCGAAAGAACCGTCTTTCATAATCGCAATTCGATCGCCCAGGCGAAGTGCCTCAGCGAAGTCGTGTGTAATGAAGATGATCGTGCGTTGCATCGTTTTTTGTAAGCGAATTAACTCGTCTTGCATTTCTTTACGAATCAGCGGGTCAAGGGCTGAGAATGGTTCATCAAACAACAAAATTTCAGGGTCAACAGCTAATGCCCGCGCAAGTCCAACTCGTTGTTGCATTCCGCCCGAAAGTTGCTGTGGGTAGCGATCTGCCCAACCGTCAAGACCAACGACATGAAGTACTTCTGTAGCGCGAGCAAGGCGCGTTGCCTTGTCGACTTTTTGAACCTCAAGTCCGTACGCGATGTTGTCAATCACTCTGCGATGAGGAAATAAACCAAAGTGTTGAAACACCATGCTGATTTTCCCGCGACGAACTTCGCGCAATTCGTCCTCGCTCATGGCAAGCAAGTCTTCGCCATTCAATAAAACTTCGCCTGAAGTTGGTTCAATGAGTCGCGATAGGCAACGAATCAGAGTTGATTTTCCCGAACCACTCAGTCCCATCACTACGAAGGTTTCTCCGCGAGCCACGCTGAACGACACATCGCGTACTGCAACCGTTTGATCAAGCTGAGAAATGATGTCTTGTCGAGAAGCGCCAGATTTCGCTTGGGCTATTGCAGCATCAGGGGGGCCCTGACCGAATACTTTCCACACATTGCGAACTTCAATAGCTTTCGATGCATCCCCAAGCACGCCTCCACCTTAGTTCCGCTCCTATCAATGACTTCAAGGCTTGGTTATGCTTGGAATTGCGCACCTTCGGTGCATTCAAAACAAAAGGGGAGAACATGCGTTCAAGCAAGAAGTTGCTCGTCGTAGGCCTCATCGCAGTCGGATCGCTTCTTGGCGCCGCTTGCGGTGGCAGCGACACAGCGACAGAAGAATCCGCTGGCGGTTGCACCGGCAACGGAACAGAGACCATCAAAATTGCCCGCAACAACTGGTCGGCATCAGCCGTTGAAGTTGAAATTGTGAAGCAACTTATCGAAGCCAATTTGTGCAACCCGGTAGAAATCGTTGACATCGACGAAAACGCCATGTTTGCTGGAATGTCTTCAGGTGACATCGATGCCAACGTAGAAGTATGGCCATCAGGTGTTGTTGCCGATGAACAGGCTTTCATTGATGACGGTTCAGTTGTCAACATGGGTGCGCTTGGTGCAGTTGGCAAAATTGGTTGGTTCGTTTCGGACTATGCACTTACGCAGTTCCCACAATTGTCATCGTGGGAAGGTTTGAAGGATCCAGAAGTTGCGAAGGCATTTGCTACCGCAGCAACTGGCGACAATGGTCGCTTCCTTGGTATGGACCCATCGTTTAGTCAGTACGACGAAGCGATCATCGCCAACCTCGGATTGCCATTCCAGGTGCAGTTCTCGGGTTCTGAAGCAGCAACTCAAGCAGAAATTGCTGCTTTGTCTGCTGAGCAGAAGCCAGTTCTGCTTTACTACTGGAGCCCATCGGGTGCTGTAGGTAAGTACAACCTGAAGAACATCGCATTGCCAGCACCAACTGTTGATTGTGCTGCAGAGGGCGACAAGTGCGACGGTGACTATCCAGAAGATCCAATGTTCAAGATTGCATCAGCAAAGCTTGAAGCAAAAGATCCAGCAGTGTTTGCTTTCTTTAAGGCATTCACGTTGACCACTGAGGATCAATTGTCATTCCTCGGACCAGTAGACATCGACAAGGTCGACCCAGCGCAAGCTGCAGCCGACTGGATCGCTGCAAACGAAGCAACCTGGTCAACCTGGTTCAGCTGATCAATTAACACAACTTTTTAATAAGAAGTGTGAAAAGTGGCGGGGCGAAAGCTCCGCCACTTTTGTGTTTCCGTGGCAGAATAAGCGCGTGAAAAAGTCATTTGATTACGTCATTGTTGGTGGTGGGTCTGCAGGTTGCGCTCTCGCAAATCGATTGAGCGAAGACCCAAACAATTCAGTTCTGGTTCTTGAAGCTGGACGTCCCGACTATTGGTTCGATGTGTTTGTACACATGCCAGCTGCTCTCGTGTTTCCAATTGGCAACAAACTGTACGACTGGATGTATTCATCACAGCCAGAGCCGCATATGAACGGGCGTCGAATCACCCATGGGCGAGGCAAAATTCTTGGTGGATCATCAAGCATTAACGGAATGATTTTTCAGCGCGGAAATCCTTTGGATTACGAGCGTTGGGGTGCAGACCCGGGAATGGGTGAGTGGGATTACGCGCACTGTCTTCCATATTTCAAGAAAATGGAGTCGTGCATCGCAGCCGATTCAACCGACAAGTTCCGTGGCAAGTCGGGCCCGTTGCATATGGAACGTGGTGCAGTAAAGAATCCGTTGTTTGGTGCATTTTTTAAAGCAGTGCAAGAGGCCGGTCATCCAATTACTCAAGATGTAAACGGATATCAGCAAGAGGGTTTCGCAGCTTTTGATCGCAACGTTAAAAACGGTCGTCGATACAGCGCTGCACGCGCTTACTTGCACCCTGTCAAACATCGCAAAAACCTCACCGTGCAATGTCGCGCATTGGTGACGAAAGTGATCACTGATGGCAAAACCGCAACTGGCGTTGAGTTCGAATTGCCATTTGGTCGTAAGCGTTCGGTAAACGCAAAAGAAATTATTTTGTGCGGTGGAGCATTTAATTCACCACAGTTGTTGCAGGTGTCGGGAATTGGCAACAGTGAAGAATTGAAAAAGGTGGGGATTACGCCAGTGCATCACCTGCCAGGCGTTGGTGAAAATTTGCAAGATCACCTTGAGGTGTATGTGCAACATTCAGCAACACAACCGGTGTCGCTCAATCCAATGATGAAAATGTGGAGACGCCCATTTATCGGCTTTGCATGGTTGTTCCGCAAAGGTCCTGGTGCGTCGAATCACTTTGAGGCCGGTGGGTTCATTCGTAGTAACAACACGGTGAAGTACCCAAACTTGATGTTCCACTTCTTGCCCATTGCGGTCCGTTACGACGGAACAGCTCCTGCAAGCGGTCATGGTTACCAGGTGCACATTGGGCCGATGTATTCAAATTCGCGCGGCAGCTTGAAGGTGGTGTCGGGCGACGTTCGCGACAAACCGGCTTTCACTTTTAATTACTTGTCAACTCCCGAAGATAAGCAAGAGTGGATTGAAGCGATTTCTGCGGCTCGCAATATTTTGAACCAACCTGCATTCGCGCCGTTTAGTGGTGGAGAGATTTCCCCAGGTCCAGAAGTAGCCACCGATACAGATGTGTTGGACTGGGTGCGCAAAGACGGCGAGACGGCATATCACCCGTCATGCACATGCCGTATGGGTGTGGACGATATGTCGGTGATCGATCCTGCCACCATGAGGGTTCGCGGAATGCAGGGCCTTCGTGTGGTGGACGCTTCAGTGATGCCATATGTAACGAATGGCAATATTTACGCCCCGGTCATGATGCTGGCCGAAAAGTCGGCAGACATCATTTTGGGTAAGGCCCCGTTGCCACCGGAAAAGGTCGAGTTCTACCGACACTCATAAGTGGGCATATTCAAGGGCTACAAAACACGGAGATAAATAGGTGGCTGTAAGGCTGCCCTGATAACCTTTCCACGCCGTGATATATCTCGGCGCCACTCAGTAACGGGAGTAACTATGAGCGATTTTGACGACATTGATCTTGCGAGTCTTTCCAACGAAGACCTCGTCGCACAGATGCACGACGACCTGTATGACGGTCTTGGTGAAGAAATTGTGGAAGGCACCACCATCTTGCTGGACCGCGGATGGGGTCCAGACAAAGTGTTGCAAGACGCACTTGTAGAAGGAATGCGCATCGTAGGTGTTGACTTCCGCGACGGCATTTTGTTTGTGCCAGAAGTGTTACTTGCAGCTAACGCAATGAAAGCAGGAATGAACATCTTGCGTCCATTGCTTGCAGAAACCGGTGCAGAGTCAATCGGCAAAGTAGTCATCGGAACCGTAAAGGGCGACATTCACGACATTGGCAAGAACTTGGTTGCCATGATGATGGAAGGCGCCGGCTTTGAAGTGATCGACCTCGGAATTAACACCGACGCTGACAAGTTCATTGCTGCACTCGAAGAGCATCAGCCAGACATTCTTGGAATGTCGGCTCTGCTTACCACCACCATGCCGTACATGAAGGTTGTTGTTGACACCATGAAAGAGCGTGGCATTCGCGACAAGTACATCATCTTGGTTGGTGGTGCACCGTTGAATGAAGAGTTCGGAACTGCAGTTGGTGCAGATGCATATTGCCGCGACGCAGCAGTTGCTTCAGAAACAGCTAAAGAGTTGGTGAACGCACGTCGCGTTCGCACCGCCGAGCCTCCTGGCCCTTCGGTCGCCTGAATTTAACTGGGAGCGCGCATATGTCGGGGGGCGATCGTCCACTGATCATTGCGTGTGGTGCGTTGGTGGTGGAGTTGCGCGAAGTTCTTGAACGCAATGCGCTTACTGATGCCGTAGAGGTTCGTTACCTTCCGGCCAATTTGCACAATCGTCCAGAAGGAATTGTTCCTGCATTGCGTGAACATCTTGATGCTCGTGGCAATCGTCCGACTTTTGTTGGGTATGCAGATTGCGGAACTGGTGGCCTTATTGACCAAATGTTGGTCGATTATCCAGGTGTAGAACGAATTGCTGGCGCTCATTGTTACGAGTTCTTCGCAGGATCATCGGTGTTTCATGCAGTGCAAGATGCAGAACCCGGCACTTTCTATCTCACCGACTTTTTAACGAAACATTTTCGTGCACTTGTGTGGGAGGGTCTTGGTCTTGATCGACACCCTCAACTGCGTGACTCGTACTTTGGCCACTACACAAAAGTGGTGTATTTCTCGCAGGTGAGCGATGGTTCACTCGTCGAAATGGCCAAAGATGCTGCAGAAATGTTGGGGCTCAACTTTGAGCACATTCACGTTGGTGTGCAAGGTTTAGAGCAGTCAATTCCCGTAGTGTTTCAGTCTGCTGCAACAAGAAATGTGAGTGTCAACTAATGGCTCGTGGTGGAAATTCGGTAATCATCATCAAGTGGCGCGATATCCCTGCGCAAGTAAATGCGCAAATGGGCCGCGAGCGTTACCAGGTGATTCTCAGCGCCAAGTTTCAACGTGCAATCGATCGCGCAAAGCGCAAGGCAAACATTTATACGGCCGAAGAAGATGTGGCCCAGTGGAGTCGCGAGACTCTGCCTCTTGAAGGCGACATGGCATTGGCTGCTCAGTCGGTGGCAGATCGTCTTGAAGAAGATTGGACACGTCAGCGCCTTGGGGTGTTGGCGTACGCAGGCGGATTCGAAAAAGATGTCGAGCAACTTACGGTTGCCGCAAAAGATCTTGCAGCTCTAGAAGAGCTTGAAGATGATGAAGAAGAAAACAAGTAATTACTCACAGCAATAAAGAAACGGAAACACAGACATGACACACACCATCCTCTCGTCACCAACGAAAGAAGTAGTGATTGGTTTTGATCGTCCGTTCGTCATGATTGGCGAGCGCATCAACCCAACGGGCCGCAAGCTGTTGGCAGAAGAAATGAAGAATGGTGATTTCAGTCGTGTTGAGGCAGACGCAATTGCTCAGGTTGAAGCTGGCGCGCAGATGCTCGACGTGAATGCAGGTATTCCACTTGCTGACGAGCCAGCACTCTTGGCTCGTGCAATTCAGTTGGTGCAGAGCATTACCGATGTGCCGCTGTCAATTGACTCGTCAATCATTGATGCTCTCGAGCGCGGTCTTTCGGTATATCAAGGCAAGGCTTTGGTCAACTCGGTAACCGGTGAAGATGAATCATTGGAGCGTGTGCTTCCACTCGTAAAGAAGTACGGCGCAGCAGTAGTTGCTATTTCAAATGATGAAACTGGCATCAGCATGGATCCAGATGTGCGTTTCGCAGTTGCCAAGAAAATTGTTGAGCGCGCAGCAGATCACGGAATTCACTACAGCGATGTTGTCGTTGACCCATTGGTCATGCCAATTGGTGCACTTGGTCAAGCAGGTCAGCAGGCATTCAAGTTGATTCGTCGCTTGCGCGAAGAGTTGAAAGTGAACACCACATGTGGTGCTTCAAACGTCAGCTTTGGTTTGCCAAACCGCAACCAGGTCACGGGAACATTCCTCAGCATGGCGATGGCCTCCGGAATGACCTCTGCAATCATGAGCCCACTTCACCCAGAAGTGAAGGCAGCGATTATGGCTGCAGACGTTTTGACCGGGAACGACCAGGACTGCGCTGCATGGATCAAGGCAAACCGTGATCCAAATGCGCCTACTGGTGGACGTGGCGAACGTGAAGGTCGCCGCCGCCGTTCAGCCCAATAGTCGAACGTCGTCACTTTCATGGCTTCATCACATTCGCATCGCATTGTCTTCACGCCGTCAGGACTTGACGGCGAGGTAGAGACTGGCACAACTGTGCTTGATGCTGCACGCAAGCTAGGTGCAGACATTGACTCGGTGTGCGGAGGCCGTGGAATATGTGGTCGCTGCCAAATCACCCCAAGTTTTGGTTCATTTTCTAAGTGGGGCATTGAGGCAGTTGAGTCATCACTCAGTGGCAAAACCGAAGACGAGCTGAACTACAAGGGCAAGCGTGCTCTCGTTGACGGCAACCGTCTTGGCTGCATGGCCAAAGTGTGTGGTGACATGGTCATTGATGTTCCGGCAATGAGTCAGGTGCATCGCCAGATCGTGCGCAAAGACCTTGATCTCGGCGCAATCGTCGTCGACCCAACATTCAGCCTCTATTACATTGCGGTTGCTCCGTCGGAACTTGGCGATGATGTCACCGCTTCGCAGATCATTCGCGATGCAATTGCCGAGCAACACAACATGGCTCGCCCAACCATCAGCATTACCGCGCTTGCGCAGGTAAACAGGGCAATAGATAAAGGTGATGGCGGTGCCACTGTTGCTATTAAGCGTTCTGAAACTGACGGTGTGGCGGGAAACATCGTTGCTGCGTGGCCTGGCTTTGTAGAGACCATGTACGGCATTGCCATTGACATTGGTTCAACCACGGTTGCTGGTCACCTGTGTGACTTGTCAACAGGCGAGGTATTGAGTAGCGCAGGAGTAATGAATCCTCAGATTCGCTTCGGTGAAGACTTGATGAGTCGCGTGTCGTACGTGATGATGAACAAGGGTGGAGAAAAAGAACTCACATCGGTTATTCGTCATGCGGTAAATGATTTGGTGCATGAGCTTGCTGAAAAAGCCACAGTTACCGAAGACAAAATTCTTGAAGTGGTGATGGTGGGCAACCCAATCATGCATCACATTTTGCTTGGAATTGATCCGACACCGCTTGGTGCAGCGCCATTCGTGCTTGCAACTAGCGAAGCAACATATGGTGTGGCCGAAGAGATCGGCATCCATTTGCCAAATGCTTCGTTCTATGTTGGCCCGTGCATTGCTGGTCACGTAGGTGCTGACACTGCTGCAGCGTTGTTGTCTGAGGGTCCACATCGTGGTTCTTCCATGCAGTTGCTGATCGACGTTGGAACCAATGCGGAAATAGTTTTGGGAGACACCACTCGTCAGTTTGCAGCTTCTTCGCCAACAGGACCTGCATTTGAAGGCGCGCAACTCAGTTGTGGACAGCGAGCAACTGCCGGTGCGATTGAAAAAGTTCGCATCGATCCGGTCACGCTTGAGCCTCGCTTTCGTGCGATCGGAATCAGTATGTGGTCGGATGAACCCGGTTTCGCTGAGGCAGTAATCGATACACCGATTACTGGAGTATGTGGTTCGGGAATCATTGAAGTAATTGCTGAAATGTATTTGTCTGGAGTTATTTCGCAAGACGGCGTAATTCAAGGTTCGCTCATTGAAAAGACGCCACGAGTGGTGTCTGACGAGCGCACCTTTTCGTATTTGCTGTATGAACACGGCGATACGAAACTGTTCATCACGCAAAACGACATTCGCGCGATTCAGTTGGCAAAGGCTGCGCTGCGAGCAGGTATTGATTTGTTGGTTGAGCACGCTGGTTCGCCAGAAGTGAATGACATTCGTCTTGCTGGCGCATTTGGTGCTCATATTGACCCAACGTATGCAATGGTGTTGGGTCTAGTTCCTGACTGCCCAGTCGCTGGTGTGCGTTCTGTGGGGAATGCGGCAGGTGCTGGTGCGGCGAAGGCCTTGTTGTCCCGTGCGCAGCGCCACGAAATGGAACAAGCGGTAACTCATGTGACCAAGATTGAGACTGCGACCGAACCACGTTTCCAAGAGTTGTTTGTGGCCGCCATGGCGTTTCCGCATGCAACAGCCCCGACGCCAAACCTGTCGACATTGGTCACATTGCCTGAAAGAATTGAAAATTCAGGCGATGGTGCAGGTGGCGGGCAAAGAAGGCGTCGTCGCGCGTAGCGAGTTCTGCGAGAATAGTGAAGGAATTGGGGAGCACATGACAGAAGAAGTACATCACCGACGAGGCGGCGGGCGAGCAGCACGTCAGACCACACGCAAATCAACCGGTGCTCAGCGAGAGGCTTACCTCACGCGTCTGATCAAGCCCTATGAGTTGGTGACTGAAGAAGGTTTGCAAATACTCGAAAACAACGCCGACACCATTCTTGAGGAAATTGGCGTTGAAATTCGCGATTACCCAAGCGCGATCGAGCGATTTAAAAATGCTGGAGCCATCGTTGATGGAACTCGCGTGCGATTTCCACGCGGAATGTGCCGCAGCATTATTCAGGCAAGTGCACCTCGCGTATACACGCAACATGCTCGCAATCCTGAAAACAATGTTCAGATTGGTGGCGATGCAACGGTGTTTGCACCTAACTATGGTTCGCCGTTTGTTCATGATTTAGACAACGGTCGTCGCTACGCGACTATTGCTGACTTCCAAAACTTTGTGAAGCTTGCCTACATGTCGCCATACATTCACCACTCTGGTGGAACTGTGTGCGAACCCGTTGACATTCCGGT
>JAFMJR010000006.1 GCA_017853385.1 Ilumatobacteraceae bacterium
TTTTTGATCTGGGTGCGTATTCATACTTGACAGTGTCTAGAGCAAAAACTAGATAGTGTCAAGTTATGGCTCCGACCAAATCTGAAGCGTTGCGCAGGGTTGTGCTTGACGCGGCATTGGCCATTTCTTCAAACACTGGTCCTGATGCATTGTCATTACGCGAAGTTGCCCGTGAAGCCGGCGTATCGCACCAAGCTCCGTACCACCATTTTGGCGACAGAGCTGGAATTTTTGCTGCGATTGCCGAAGAAGGATTCAACAAACTCGCCAACTCTCTTGAACACAGTCAAGAATTCGGTGCAATTTCAATGTGCGAGGCATATGTGCATTTTGCATTGCAAAACAAAGGCCACTTTCGAGTGATGTTTCGCAGCGACCTGTGTGATGTAGACAACTATCCCGATGCATCTTTTCAAGCAAATCGAGCATTTGAAATTCTGCTCAGCGAAGCTAGGTCAATTCTTGGAGTCGATGCGACTGAAGATCGCGCAATACTTCAAGCAACTTTCATGTGGTCCGTTGCTCATGGTCTTGCAACCCTGCTTCTTGATGGACCATTAGAAAACAAACTTGGCGCACAGGAAGATGTAGGGGCTTTCGTACGTAACGTTACGCAAATCGCCATGACAAACGTTCATGCGTAAGCCGAAACCCTCCGCGCCTGTATGTTCCCTAAAGTGAAGTAATGGGTTTTTTGAAAAAATATATTCGATTGCTCGCTTTGATCTCGCTTGTTGCAGCATGTGCTCAATCTCAGACAGTTGAATCAAATGAATCAAAGGCTGTTGACTGTTCAGGCGGCATTGCAATTGAAGGCACCCTGAACATTGCGACAACAGTTGCTCCAATCACCAGCATCGTTGCCAACATTGCAGGTGATTCAGGAGCATCAATAACGGGAATAGTGCCCGAAGGAACCAACTCACACACGTTTGAACCAAAACCCAGCGATGCAGCAACTCTGGAAAATGCAGATGTGATTTTCATCAATGGTCTAGTTCTTGAAGAACCAACGAAAGAACTTGCACTTGCCAATCTGAAAGACGGCGCCATTATTTGCGAACTTGGTTCTGAAATACTTCCCGAGTCTGAATACATCTTTGACTTTTCATTTCCTCGTGAAGGTGGCAAACCAAACCCGCACCTATGGACTAACCCGCCGATGGCAAAGCAATACGCACAAGTAGTCCGCGATGTTCTTTCACGTCTTGACCCAACTCATGCAGATCTCTACTCACAAAACTTTGACGCGTTCGCCACAAAAGTTGATGCACTTGACGCGGCAATGGCTGAGGCAACAGCAACAATTCCCGTAAATCAGCGCAAGCTGCTCACCTACCACGATGCATATGCGTACTTTTCAGTTCACTACGGCTACGAAGTGATCGGTGCAATTCAGCCTTCTTCATTTGATGAGCCAACACCGAAAGAAATTGCGGACTTGATTACCCAAGTAAAGGAATCGGGTGTTACAGCAGTATTTGGCAGCGAAGTGTTTCCTTCTCCTGTGCTCGAGCAGATTGGCGCAGAAACTGGAGTTCGCTACGTTGACGTTCTTCGAGATGACGACCTGATTGGCGAACCTGGCAATGCTGAGCATTCGTGGCTTGGGTTGATGCGCTTTAACTACGTCACCATGGTTGAAGCCCTTGGTGGCGATTCCACTGCTCTAAAAAACCTTGACGTCAGTGATGCTGCGCCAGATAATGCCACCTACCCTCAATAACAGAACATGAGCACTCTCCCGCTAATCAATTGCGAACATGTTTCGTGCACCTACGGCAACGCCGCTGTTCTTGATGACGTATATATGAAGATCAATCGCGGAGAATTTGTGGGAGTTGTTGGCCCTTCTGGTTCGGGCAAGACCACACTGCTCAAAGCCATTCTGGGCACGCACCCGGTAGCGCACGGGTCAATCACCACACAGCCCAAGCTCACACTTGGCTACGTGCCCCAGGTTGAGACTGTTGATTGGTACTTCCCCGTAACCGTTGAGGAAGTCATCGTGATGACACGTTCCCGAACAACGTGGTGGCCACGAATTTCAAAGAGTGAGCGCGCTGCAGTTGGCGAGGTTCTAGAGCGTTTAGGAATTGGCGATGTTGCCCACCGACATATTCGTGAACTCTCTGGAGGGCAGCAACAACGCGTATTTCTTGCTCGAGCAATGTTTCGTGATCCTGACATTTTAATTATGGATGAGCCAACATCGGGCGTAGACGTGCGCACACGTCACGAGGTGTTGCACTTGCTTGCCGACCTTCACGCTGAAGGCATGACCATTTTGCTCACCACCCATGACCTGAACGGTCTTGCCGCCCACCTGCCCCGATTGGTGTGTTTAAACAAACGAGTGATTGCCGATGGGAATCCGCGTGAAGTTCTCACACCTTCAGTTTTGGAAGCCACCTATGGCGCACCGATGGAAGTACTTGAACACGGCGGCATGCCCTTAATAATTGATCACGGCAGAGTGCAAATGCGAGGAGAAGGAAAATGATTCTCTCCTTCGACCTGTTTGAGCCGTACGGTTTTCAGTTTTTCCAACACGGTCTCGTTGTCGCCACTATCGCCGGGGCGTTGTGCGGACTACTTGGAGTGTTCGTCGTTTTACGTGGAATGAGTTACATCGGGCACGGACTTTCACATGCCGTGTTTGGTGGTGCTGCAGCCAGCGCAGTAATCGGCATCAATTTTTTCATTGGTGCCGGTATTTGGGGAATCGTTTCTGGAGTATTGATTGCTCGCGTTGCACGCAGACGTGTGCTTGGTGCAGACGCAGCGATCGGTGTAGTTACCACTGCTTCATTTGCGCTCGGCCTTGCGCTCATGAATCGCTATGGCCAAGCCTCAAAAAGCATTGAGGCAGTGCTGTTTGGCAGCGTGCTCGGAGTAAAGCTCGTCGACATTGTTGCTGTCTCCATCGTTGCGCTTTTCGCTCTTTCGGTCATTGTGTTGTGGTACCGCAAGCTGCTGTTTTCAACCTTTGATCCCGACGTTGCCCAGGTTTCTGGCGTAAAGGTATCTCTTGTTGAAATGGTGCTGCTGTCGCTACTTTCGCTCACCATCTTGGTCACCATGCGCGTCATCGGAACCTTGCTCATTTCAGCATTGCTCGTCATTCCAGCCGCAGCAGCACGAATGACCACCAATAGTTTTTCGAAGTTGCTGTGGATTTCTCCCGTAATCGGTGCAACAACCTGCTTTGTCGGCATGAATCTCAGTTACCACTTAGATACTTCGGCAAGTGCAACCATTATTTTGCTTGATGCACTCGTTTTTATTGCTGTGTACGCCATTGCTGGAACACGAAACCGAATGAAAATGGCATCTCTCGGCCACGTATAAACATTTAAATTGAAGATGTGAAACGAACTGGGTTACTTGCGTGCTTCATAGCGTTATCTGCATGCGGCACAAGTGAAAACGTTCTTCCCAACACAACTATTAATGAAGATGTTTCAATCAGCATGGCATTTGTCGGTGACGTGCTTGCTCACAGCCCAATAGTCACTCAGGCTCAACGCAATGCGTTGAAAACAGGAGCAAGCGAATATGACTTCTCACCCATGTTTGCTGATATCAAGCCACTCATTGCTTCGGCTGATCTTGCTATCTGTCATTTAGAGACTCCAATTGCGCCGCCTGGTGAACCGTTGTCAACATTTCCCAAGTTTGGTGTTCCCCCCGAGATCACGAATGCATTGGCCGACACAGGATTTGATCGATGCAGCACTGCAAGCAACCACACATACGACAGAGGCGTAGCGGGAATTGACACGACTGTGAATGCACTTGAAGCAAACGGCATCAAACAGTCAGGAATGGCACGAACCCCTAATGAAATAGAACCATCAGTATTTGAAATTCATGGCATGTCCATTAGCCATCTCAGTTACACATTTAGCTACAACGGTCTCTCGCTTCCTGATGACCAACAATGGCGATCAGCGCTAATTGATACCGAACGCATTCTTCGTGATGCAAAGACCGCACGAAAACGTGGTGCTGAAGTCGTCATTGTCAGCATGCACTGGGGAAATGAAATGTCACATCAGTTGAATTCACAGCAAATATCAGTTGCTGATGCTCTCACTAAATCGGGCGACATTGATTTGATCATTGGACATCATGCCCACGTTGTGCAACCCATTGAACAAGTGAACGGCGTATGGGTGATTTACGGAATGGGCAATGTTCTTTCCAACCTGCCTACCGATGAACGGTGGCCTGCGAGCAGCCAAGATGCAGGTGTGTTTACCACCACCCTGCATCGGGATTCCGATGGAACCATTTCTTTTGATGCTCCTGTCGTGCACCCAACCTGGGTTGACAAAGAACATGGCTGGATAATTCGTGACATTGCAAAGTCGCTCGCAGATGCAACTCAAATGAAAATTAATACGCAAGAACTCGAGTTGTCACTAGGGAGGACAACTCGAGTTCTTGGCGACTTCATCACAAAACAGTGAGTGATTTCACCGCTTATTTGTGTGAGCCTTGAAATTCTGGGTACGCAAGTACGCCCATCTCTGGCAAATCGAGACCAGCAATTTCGTCCTCTGCCTTTGAACGAATACCGCCCTTGGTGAACTTGTTTTGAATGTTGAAGAACGCGTACGACATTGCGCCACACACCACCACGATGGTGACTGCACCTAGTGCTTGCGCACCTAGTTGACCCCAGTCGCCTTTGATGATGCCCTTTACGCCTTCACTCGTCGAACCATTCCAACCAGCACCGTATGTTCCATTGGCAAACACACCAACGCTGAGTAGACCAAACAAACCACCCACTCCGTGGACAGAAATTGCTCCAACTGGATCATCGATGCCGCGGCGCTCAAAGAAATACACCGCTTCAATAATGAGTACTGCTGCGATGGAACCGATTACTGCCGATGCCCACGGGTCAATGAATGCGCACGGCGCAGTAATTGCAACAAGTCCGGCAAGCATTCCATTCACCATCATTCCTGGGTCTGGCTTTCCCGTTTTACGAGTGATGTACAACATTGCGACTACCGAACCAAAGGCTCCTGCAATTGCAGTATTTGTTGCGGCTACAGCAAACTGCACGTCGGTCGCAGCAAATGTGCTTGCTGCATTAAACCCGAACCAACCGAACAACAAGATGAAAGTTCCAAGCATTGCCATTGGTACGTGATGCCCAGCAATTGTTCGTGGCTTACCATCGGCACCATATTTGCCGATGCGCGGTCCAAGCACGATTGCTCCAGTAAATGCAGCAACACCACCCACTGCGTGCACAACACCAGAGCCGGCGAAGTCAACATAACCGGCACCAAGCGACATTGAGCTCCAGGTCTTTGCTAACCAACCGCCACCCCATGTCCATGCAGCAATCACTGGGTAGTAAATCGCGCCGCAGAAAAAGCCCCAACCCACGAAGCTGCTCCACTTCCAACGTTCTGCCATCGAACCGGTTGGAATCGTCGCAACCGTGTCCATAAACGCAACCATGTACAAAAAGAATCCAACTGCCGCTGGCGTTATTGCATCTCCAGTGAGAGCCCAACCGCCTTTCCAGAAAAAGATCCAATCACCGCTACCAAGAAGAGCGCTTCCCACTGGCGCATCCATCCCAAATGCTGAATAACTAAATCCACCAAATGAAAACGAAAATCCAACGAGATAAAAACCGATGAACCCCAAACCAAAAATGGCAAAGTTGGTGCTCACCACGTGTGCAGCATTTTTAGCTTGAGTGAATCCTGTTTCAACAAGTGCAAAACCAGCCTGCATAAACACCACCAATGCGGCACCAATCACAATCCATAACAGACTGACTTGTTGGCCCAGCACGGTTACCGGATCGGCAACGTCGGCAAGAAATTTCATATCGCGCTCCTTAGAAAATGGTTGAAAGACATTTGATGACTGAAATGTCAGGGGCGACGCTGCAACCAGACGTGGCAAAAACTAAACCACTCATGTTTCGGCATTGTCTACGAATTGTTTCGTAAGCGTTATTCTTTGACCCGTTATGGCCACAAAACGCGCTCAGGCGAAACACCCAGTTAACAAACTGGAGTTACCTCCTCTTGTGGCCGAGCGAATTTCATGCTCATTGTCAAAATGGGTGGGCGAAATTGGCAAATGCCATTGGTGCAACGAAGTCATCACTGGCAAGCGCCGGCGCACCTGGTGTTCAGATGCTTGTGGCCGTGCCTGGCAACGTGAACACATTTGGAGATTTGCTCGATCTGCCGCAAAACGACGGGCGAAATATCGGTGTACAAAACCTGGCTGTACTGCAGAGCGACGAGATTGCGAAGTGAACCACATTCGCGCATTAAATGGTCTTGGCTATGGCCCTGGATGTCACCACCATTCCAAACCAGATGCCAACGGTGAAGGCGGACTTGAAGTGTTGTGTCGGGCGCACCATGCAGAAATTACTGCTGCGCAAGCAACAGCCAGAGCGGCTGCACGTCGCGAAGCAAAGGAAGCATCAAAAGAAACTACGCTCTGACGAATGGCGTTTCGTGATGGCGACGGTTGGGTGATGTGCTCATGTGGGCATCGCCATTGGGGGCTTCACGGTGCTGCGGGACTACTACTTGTCCGTCGCGATTTAGACGAACCTCGTGTGCTGTTGCAGTTACGCGCGGCGTGGACTCATGGTGGAGGCACTTGGGCGTTGCCAGGTGGCGCGCTCGATAGTCACGAAGATTCAGTGAGTGCCGCTGCTCGCGAAGCAGAAGAAGAGGCAGGAATTAGTGCTGCCGATATTTCGGTGCGCGACGTATTTAGCGACGACCACGGCCCTTGGCGATACGACACAGTTATTGCTCATACCTCGACCGATGCAGGAGCTCATGCAGCCAATGCCGAGTCTGAAGACCTTCGTTGGGTACTCATTGACGAGGTCGCTGATTACCAATTGCACAAAGGTCTCGAGGCAGCCTGGCCGGCACTTCGACTGCGAGTACTTGCCACGTTGACTGCCTAGGTCATTCGCCCCTTACTTATTTCACCCTCGGGCCACTCGTTAGGCTCTGATATATGACAATCGATCCAACCACCACACCTGGCTTTATCAACGACCGTAAGCACGTCTTCCATTCGTGGTCGGCGCAGGGAACGCTCAATCCTGTTGAGATCGTGAGTGGTAAGGGTTCGTATTTCACTGATGCTTCTGGCAAAAAGTATCTCGACTTTTCAAGCCAACTCGTCAACCTAAATCTTGGTCATCAACACCCAAAACTAATTGCAGCAATCCAAGAACAGGCTGCACGTCTGTGCACCATTGCCCCAGCTTTCGCTAACGATGCACGCAGCGAAGCAGCTCGATTGATTTCAGAACTCGCACCTGGCGATTTGAACATGGTGTTCTTCACCAACGGTGGTGCCGAAGCTGCAGAAAACGCAGTGCGCATGAGCAAGTTGCACACTGGTCGTCACAAGATTTTGACGATGTACCGTTCGTACCACGGCTCAACTGCCGGAGCGATTGCGCTCACCGGTGACCCACGTCGTTGGCCAAATGAGACCGGTGCGTCTGGTGCAGTGAAGTTCTGGGGACCTTACGCATATCGCTCGGCTTTCCACTCGTCAAACGAAGCAGAAGAATGCCAACGCGCATTGCAGCACCTTGAAGATGTGTTGATGGTTGAAGGACCACATACCGTTGCCATGATCGGACTTGAAACTGTTGTTGGAACGAACGGAATTTTGGTTCCACCTGCCGGATATTTGCAAGGTGTTCGCGATCTATGCGATCGCTACGGCATTGTCATGATGTGCGACGAAGTAATGGCCGGTTTCGGTCGTTGCGGAGAATGGTTTGCGGTAAACAAGTGGGGCGTAACTCCAGACTTGATTTGCTTCGCAAAGGGTGTGAACTCCGGATATGTTCCATTGGGCGGCGTAATCATCAGCCAGAAAATTGCTGACACATTTAAAGATCGCGTGTATCCAGGTGGTCTCACCTACAGCGGCCACCCACTTGCGTGTGCTGCAGCAGTTGCATCAATCAACATTTTCAAAGAAGAAAAGACAGTTGAAAACGCACGCATGCTTGGCGAAACCGTAATTGGTCCAGAACTTGAAAAACTGAAGGCGAAGCATCCATCAGTTGGAGATGTTCGAGGCATCGGTGTGTTCTGGGCGATTGAGCTTGTTCGCAACCGCGAAACACGCAAGCCACTCGTACCGTTTAATGCCGCTGGAGCAGACGCAAAGCCAATGCTCGATTTCGCTGCAGAGTGTAAGAAGCGTGGCCTATGGCCATTTACTCACTTCAACCGCACCCACGTTGTTCCTCCTTGCAACGCTTCGCCTGACGAAGTGCGTGAAGGTATTGCAATCATTGACGAAGCGTTGACGATTGCAGACTCGTTCTACGAAGGCTGATCTAACTCGGGTTACAGCTTTGCTGTAACCCGAACTGAACCCACAACATTTCCGTGGCCCATAATGGGCGACTCAAATGCACGGGCGTCCACATTGCTGATGTCGATGCCTAGTGATTGCAGCGCAAATTTCATTACTGGCGGGCGCGCGCGATTTGCACCATCTGCGATCTTGAGAGCAATTGCTCTGCCGTCTGGCATTGCCACCGCAAAAACTCCCTCTGCTCCGTCCTTGCCAAATAGCCCCTTGATACCTTGAATTAGCAGCGTGATGTCACGGGTTGGTCCGCCGACCATCTCTGGATGGCTGCGCATGGCGTGTGCAACTTGCGCGGCAGGCGACCCCTCTTTCGCAATTGCAATTGCACGAAAAGCTCGCGCCAACCCAGTGAGCGAAAGCGAGTGCGCTGGCGCACCACAACCATCTACTGCAATTGCAGATGCTTCTTCTCCAGACAACTCGGGCACCATCTCGGTGATTCGCTGCTGCAATGGGTGGTCCACATTCAAATATGTTGAGCGGTCCCAATTGTTTTGCACACACGTCGCAAGCATGCCCGAATGTTTTCCCGAGCAATTCATTTGCAATGCCGTTTTCACTCCGCCTGCACGAATTATCGCGTCGTGCGCATCTGGGTCAAGCGGATAATCGGCCGTGTTCTGCAAGTCGTCAGGTGTCAACCCTGCTGTAGCAAGAATTTCTGTTGCGGTTTGTAAATGTTCACTTCGGCCATCATGACTTGCACAAACCAATGCAAGCATTCGTGGCGGCAACGCAAGACCATTAGCCACCATCGCAGTTGCTTGAATTGGCTTAGTAGATGACCTAGGAAAAACAACAGCGCCAGCGTCTCCAAGTGCAAACTCAACTGAGCCATCTGCAGCAAGTGCAACTACTGCCCCATAATGCACCGACTCGTCATAACCGCTTCGTGTTGTAACGGCAAGCTCAACAAATGCGTTCGACAAAGGCGAATTACTCATCGCAGAGAATCCACCAACATTGACATAAATTTTTCATGACTTGCACGGGTGACAACTATTGCATTTGGTTCTTGATGCATCACACCCAGGGTGTCCATCACCACCATGCCGCGTGTCAGCGTTGAATGAGTTTCAGCTGCCAAATACCAATGACGCGCTTCAGTTGCCACGCTTGGGTCAATGGCGTAAGCCATAGCAATCGGGTCTGGAAGATCAAAACCATTGAGGTGGGTCTCTTCGGCACAAAACTTTTCAAGGACTCGTTGGATATCTACTGAGAACGCAGCCTTTTGGGTACCTAATGATCGGATCATGGCGGATTCCTGCGGAGTGACCACCGCTTCTGTTCGCGAAATATCCCAACCAACAAATTCCAAATGCATGCCAGATCGCAAAACAATGTCAACTGCCTCTGGGTCTACCCACATATTGAACTCTGCAACTTGTGTGACATTGCCAATATGGTCAGACACTGCTCCCATCACAATGCATCGCTTAACGGTTTTTGCGATGCTTGGGTCTTTTTGCAATGCCAATGCGATATTTGTCAATGGCCCCAAGGTCACCAACTCAATATTTCCTGAATGTGCGTGCAGTGCTTCAATCATCTTGTCGATTGCATTTCCCGGCGTAGGTGTTCGGCCGGTTAACTGCAATCCAATATCGCCCATTCCGTCATGCCCATGCACAAACTGCGCCGTGCCGAGCTCTCGAACCAAAGGTTTTGCCGCGCCAGCGTAGATAGGCATTGTTGCCCCACATAGTTCTGCCGTATACAAAGCGTTCTGCACGCCCATGTCGAGTGGCACGTTTCCAGCAACTATTGACACACCAATTACGTCAATTTCAGGGTGTTCAAAGGCCATTATGAGTGCAACGGCGTCGTCGCTAGCAGTATCTGTATCTATCCAAAATGTGCGTTTCATCGGCAAACACCGTAACACTCGTAGTATCTGACTATGACAAACAAACGCAAAAGCGCCAGTGCTCTCATTGATGATTATGAGGCTTCAGGAAAACTCTCCACAGAAGAAGCACGAGCTTTGCGCGAGGCTCCGCAGTGGGTGATTTCATTTACTGATATCGCTTCTTTTTTGGGAGGAGCAGTAATTTTTGTTGGGCTCGTCTGGATCGTAATTGCTCTGATTCAAGATTTGTCTCAGGAAGCAATTGATGCGGCACTGTTCATTGCATCTGCAGGCACTGCCGCACTCGCCTATTGGCTGATTCGGAAAGGTGGGCGCATTGCCGTGCTCGGAGAATGCGTTGTTGCAGTCTCAACAACGGCATTTGCAATTGGAATTGCATTGCTGCTTGATATTTGGAATGTGCACGAAGATTACATTTTGATTATTGCTGCCCTAACGGCTTTGCTCATCGGCATCGGCGTTTCATTTCGCACAGCATTTATTGGCACCATCATTATCGTTGCGGCAACACAACCTTTCATGGCCGGAATCATTTCTGAATACTTCGCCGACACTTCAGCAGCGCCACTCGTGTTCGTGCTTTCGGGAACTGCTTTGATCTGGTACTCGCAGCGCAACATTGGATTGCAATTCGTCGCGAGAGCGGCTGGTGCAGTCAGCATTATGTTTGCGGCAATCGGATTTTCAACTTGGGAAAACAGCACGTGGCGCCCAATCGTTGGTCTTGTTATCGCAGCCCTGCTCTTTGCTTATGGCGCTAGCCAGCTGCACCTCGAAATCGTGGCCGCAGGTGGCTTCAGCTTTACCGTGACCACTGGAGTTCTTGCAGGCCGTCTCTTTGACTCAACGCTCTTACAAGGGTTATCTGTTGTCGCAACCGGTGTAATCATCATTGCTCTGTCACTTGCTATTTCACGAAAAGCTAAACCCGTCACCTAGAGTTTTCCCCATGCGCTGGGGGGCCTGTTTTGCACTGCTGTGCTCGGTATTCTTCCCCCGCGTGGCACTTGCTCAAGACGAGCCACCGATCTATGTCTTTCCATTTTCGCGCGTGCCAGTTCATTACCCGAAAGATCATGTTGGATACCCAGCGGCAGATGTAGAGGGTTGCTATTCAAAAGTTCTTGCGCCAACTGCGGGAACCATAGTCAAAGTTCATCGATTCGATAAATGGACCGAAGAAGAGGATTCGCCTGGAACACGAGGTGGTTTAACGATCACGCTCGTTGGCGATGATGGCGTGCGTTATTTCTTTTCACACCTTGGACGCATCAAAGTTCTACTCAATCAACGTGTTGCTCCGGGCGATTGGATTGGGGTTACCGGATCGAGTGGCAATGCACGAGTTACGCGTTGCCACACCCATTTTGGAATCTCCCGAGTGTGTCAGCTTGCCGAGGTTTATCTACTGCAAGGCGAAATATGGCCACAGAAGTATTTGGATGCGTGGAGAAAAGGCGTCCAGTTGTCGCCGAAACGTGAAATGAACAAACTTGTCAAAAACGACCCACAAGGATGCACGCGTTCAAGAGCCGACTCGGCAATTGATGGAACGCGCAGTAAGGGTTAGATCAAACCAAGCTGGCGAACAGCATCTCGCTCTTCACCAAGTTCTGCAACCGAAGCATCAATGCGAGCACGACTGAACGCATCAATCTCTAGTCCCTGCACAATTTTGTATTCGCCATTTGCACATGTGCATGGGAATGATGAAATGAGTCCTTCTGGCACGCCGTAACTTCCATCGGAAGGAACAGCCATCGACACCCAATCTCCTTCTGGAGTGCCCTTTACCCATGAACGAATATGTTCAAGAGCAGCATTTGCTGCAGACGCAGCAGACGATGAACCGCGCGCTTTAATTACTGCTGCACCACGTTTGGCCACAGTTGGAATGTAGGTGTCTTCGATCCACTGCTGATCATTGATCAGTTGAGCAGCGTTCTTGCCATCGACTTCGGCATGAAAGAGATCTGGATACTGCGTGGTGGAGTGGTTGCCCCAGATGGTCATTTTCTTTACTGATGAAACGGGACGTCCCACTTTCTGCGCTAACTGACTTACAGCGCGATTGTGGTCTAGACGAGTCATTGCGGTGAACTGACGCGGATCAATATTTGGAGCATTGTGCATCGCGATCAGCGAATTGGTGTTTGCTGGGTTACCCACAACGAGCACCTTCACGTTTTTCTTTGCATTCGCGCTAATTGCTTGGCCCTGCGGTTTAAAGATTCCACCGTTTGCAGACAAGAGGTCGGAACGCTCCATGCCATCTTTTCGTGGCATCGCACCCACCAACATGGCAATGTCAGCATCGCCAAACGCAACGTTTGGATCGTCTGTGCACACGACATCAACGAGTGGACTAAACGCGCAGTCATCCAACTCCATTTTCACGCCACCCAAGGCGCCAAGTGCAGGTGTTACTTCAAGTAGCTGCAAAATCACTGGTGTATCTGGGCCAAGCATCGCTCCCGAGGCAATGCGGAACAACAAGCTGTAACCGATTTGTCCGGCAGCGCCGGTGATTGCAATTCGAACTGGTGATGTCATGGCGAAAACCTTACTTCCCTATTGCTTGCATGATGAGATCGGCGTAGACCTTTTGGCCTTCATTATTTAAGTGAATTTTGTCGCCATACAAATATTCTGGATGCGCTTCGGCAATCTGATACCAGTCCAGCACTTTC
The DNA here is from genome assembly GCA_017853385.1 of Ilumatobacteraceae bacterium. Classification (GTDB taxonomy): domain Bacteria; phylum Actinomycetota; class Acidimicrobiia; order Acidimicrobiales; family Ilumatobacteraceae; genus UBA3006. Next base: position 12,985 of record JAFMJR010000006.1, read on the forward strand.
ACGTTTCCGTAAGCATTTGGCATAGCTCTAACTAGTTCATTATTCGGATCTTGCCACGGCTTGTTTGGAACGTGCGCGGTAATCATCAGCACTAGGTCAACATCCTTAAGTGGCACCATGATTTCGTCCAATGTTTCTTGGTCTACATAGTTATTTGTACCGAGGTGAATAATGACGAATTCGCCAAGGCGACCAATTGACTTCACATAGTTGGCAATTTCAAGAGCCTGCCTGAAGGGGCGGCTCTTCAGAGCATCAACAGTGATTCCACGCTCGGTCAAAATGTTTGCAGCGCCAAGCATTACCGAGTCACCAATTGCCAAAATTGGAATTACCTGTCCATCCAATGTGGTGGTTTGTGAACCCGGAATAGTTGTGGCGTTAGGGTCTGGCGCAACAGTTGTGCCAAGCAAGTTCTGCACAGCGTCTTCGCCGTTCTTAATACTTTCTGCAATCTTTCCTTCACCAGTTCCCAATGCCAAACTGACAACTGAAAACACAGGCAGCACAGCAGCAACTACACCAATTGCGACAAACTTGTTTCGCCGTTCATAATCTGCATCGGTTCGTGGGTAACGCAACTTGTTTAACGAATTAGTCAATCGCCTTTCACGAATTGGCATTTCAATAAATCGATACGACGATTCTGTCAGTGCCAAGATGACAATGAACAGCACGATGAATTGAGGAACGCTCAGGTAGTTACTTGCAACCTTGCGATACAACTGAAACACAGGCCAATGGAACAAATACAAACCATACGAACGACGGCCCAAGTAAGTGAAAACTGGATTTCCTAAAATCTTGTTTCCTAAGAATGACTGAGGGTGAACGGCAGCAGTGATAATCGCACACGTCGCAACCCCAACGAGCAAGAAACCCCCTTGGAAGAGCGGGTCATAGCCACGAACTCCACCAGTTTCAGGAACAAACACCACATCACGGAAAGTCCACATCAAGTAACCGAGGCCAGCGAGCCCTGCAACTGCAAACACCGACACGATGTGGCGGTCACTTGAATTTTGCGAACCTGTAAACATGTCTGGCCTAAACCAAAATGCAAGCGCAGCGCCCATGAACAAACCACCAGAGCGGCCGATTGTTCCAAGGAAAAGAAAATCAAGTCGCGAGACTGCATGACCAAAAAGCGAAATGTACTGCTCAGGAGTTTCAATAGGAGTTCCACGCACTCCCGCCGCATAAGTCGTTGCAACATACATCGCGATAGCAACTGAAATTCCTAAGAAAATAAGACCAAGTTTTGCTGGCCTTCTGCCCCAGCGTTTCAGCACAAGTGCAATGAGCACTGGCCACACCAAATAGAACTGCTCCTCTACAGCGAGTGACCACAAGTGCCGAAGTGGATCAAGTGCGCTTGCATCGAAGTAGGACGCTCTTGCCCAAATCTTGAACCAGTTGAAAATGTAAACAAACGCAGCAATTACGTCGCCACGCAATTTGCCCAATTCCTCACGTTCGAATAGCGAACAGTACATGGTGACGCCAAGCAACAATGTCCAAAGAGCAGGCAATAAACGTCGCGCACGACGAACCCAGAATGAGCGGAAATCAATTCGTCCGTTTTGTTGCGACTCAGTGAGTAGCAACAACGTGATCAGGTATCCACTGATCACAAAGAATACTTCTACGCCGAGAAATCCACCATGTAGCCAGTCCTTGTTTGCGTGGTACACAACCACGGCCATAACGGCAATTGCTCTCAGGCCATCGAGGCCCGGCAAATATGAAATGGTTTGCTGGGGGCGGTTCACTTAACGAAGGCTATTTACAATTTCGGCCATCAATGAGCCAGCTTCAGTTGGATTTAGTCCAACCTTTACTCCCGCCATGCGCAACGCGTCCATTTTGCCCTGAGCAGTGCCTTTGCCGCCTGAAACAATCGCGCCTGCGTGACCCATCTTTTTGCCTGCTGGAGCGGTGACTCCGGCAATGTACGCGCTCATCGGTTTCGTTACATGATGAGTAATGAATTCAGCAGCCTCTTCCTCTGCTGAACCACCAATTTCACCAATCATGATGATCGCATGCGTTTCAGGGTCAGCTTGAAATTCTGCCAAGCAGTCAACAAATGAAGTTCCTGGAACTGGGTCTCCACCAATTCCAACGCACGTGCTCACGCCAATTCCCTGCTGCTTCAATTCATACAACGCTTGGTAAGTCAAAGTTCCCGAACGCGACACGATGCCAACGTTCGGACCAGTTGCAGTTGGAAGTTGAGCGATTTCACCTGCAGTGATTCCGATGTTGCATTTACCCGGGCTAATAATTCCTGGACAGTTTGGTCCGAGCAATCGTGTTGCAGGAAAATCTCGTTGCAGTGTTGAATACACACGCGCTTCGTCTTGAGCGGGAATGCCTTCTGTAATGCACACAACAAAACCAATTCCCGCACGAGCGGCTTCGAGAATTGCAGCGGGTGCAGCTTTTGGTGGCACCGCAATAAAGGATGCAGTTGCACCCGTTGCCTTCACTGCATCTTCAACCGAATCAAAGACTGGAATGCCTTCAACGTCTTGGCCTGCCTTGCCTGGTGTAACTCCACCAACAACTTGGGTGCCATAAGCCTTATTACGAAGGCCGTGAAAACGACCTTGACCACCAGTGAGCCCTTGAACAATGACTTTGGTGTTTTGATCTACGAAAATTGCCATGACGGTCCTTTACTTTGCCAACGCGACAGCTGTGCGAGCAGCTTCGAGCATGGTTGGTCGACTGGTGAGTTGAGAATCAGGAATTCCTGCTTCAGCAAGAATCTTGCGGCCTTCTTCGGCGTTAGTGCCATCAAGACGAATAACGATTGGTGCACGAAGTGTTACTCGCTTAACGGCCTCAACAATGCCTTTGGCTACTTCTTCGCCTCGAGTAATTCCACCGAAAATATTGATGAAAATGCTCTTGACCTTGGCATCCGAATTGATTACTTCAAGGGCTGCAGTCATGAGTTCGGCATTGGCACCGCCACCAATGTCTAGAAAGTTTGCTGCACTTCCGCCCACCTGGTTAACCACATCCAACGTGCTCATTGCCAAACCGGCACCATTAGCGATAATTCCTACAGTTCCGTCAAGTCCGATGTATTGCAGATTCTTTTCGCGTGCCAATTGTTCACGCGCGTCTAGCTCTTCTGTTGCTGCGTATTCTTCCCATTCAGGGTGACGGAACGCGGCGTTGCCGTCAAGACTGACCTTTGCATCAAGCGCGTGAACTTCACCCGTTGGCTTCAAAATCAACGGGTTGATTTCAGCAAGATCGCAGTCTCCCTTGGTGAAGCATTCGTACAACTTCACCAACATGTCAGCGACACCCTCAAGAGCCTTTTCTGGAATCTTCGCATCGACCGAAGCTTGACGTGCTTGTGCAAGCGACAAACCTTCAATTGGATTGATGTGAAGTTTCACAATCGCTGTTGGATCTTTCGCTGCAACTTCTTCAATTTCCACTCCACCTTGAGCAGACAGCATCAACAAATGTTGCTTTGCCGCACGGTCAAGTGTGAATGAGGCGTAGTACTCCTCTGCAATGTCGGAAGCATGTTCGATCCACACGCGCTTCACCACGTGTCCCTTAATGTCCATGCCCAAAATATTTCCTGCATGCAAACGCACTTCGTCTGCATTTGTTGCCAACTTGATGCCACCAGCTTTTCCACGGCCACCAACTTGAACTTGCGCTTTTACGACAACTGGATATTGCGCCTTCTCAGCTTCTGCTACGGCTTCTTCAACCGTGTGCGCAACACCGCCAGCAGAGACCGGAATATTGAACTTGGCGAAATACTGCTTGCCCTGATATTCAAAAAGATCCATGATGCTTCTTTCTGTTTATTGCTCGCGGGCATCGAGCGTTTGCTCTAGCCAACTTGCGATGTCTTTCAACGATGAACCCGGTCCGAAAATTTCTCCCACACCTTGATTGCGCAATTCACGCGCGTCGGCATCGGGAATAACTCCTCCGCCAAAAACCAACACATCGCCAAGGTTGCGAGCACGAAGCTCTTCCATCACTCGCGGAAACAATGTGAGATGAGCACCTGACAACAGTGACAGTCCCACTGCGTCTACGTCTTCTTGCAGTGCCGTTTCAGCAATCTGTTCTGGCAATTGATGCAGTCCGGTATAGATCACTTCGAAACCATGGTCGCGCAGCGCACGAGTGATGGTTTTGGCGCCTCGATCATGGCCATCTAGGCCAGGCTTGGCCACTACAACGCGGTAAGGACGTTTCACGACTACAGAACCCTACGCCCTTCGGAGTGACCGATACCAACCCGCGAAGTCTGCCGAGAACTAGGCACCACCTGAACCCATCGGCAACACTTAGAACATGCTCAAAGTGCCATCCTCGCCCTTTGCCCGTGCGGTATTGCCGATCGTGGGTGGAATCGCATTTTTTGCAGCGCTGTTTGGGGTCACCTGGCTCATGGCGACCTACGTCACCAATAGAACCGAGGTCGCCCCCACCACGGGCGACCGCACATTTGTCGTCGGTCAAGTGGAAGACATTGCAGCATCCATCAGCGAAAACGGACCCGTTCTCTATCCAGATTTACGTGACCCACTTGGCAAACGATCAATTGTTATTGAACACACGGGATCAGACCCTGCAAAAGGATGGCAGGTGTATTACGCATACCCGGCCGACAAGTCTGCAGATTGCCTGGTAACACAAATACAAAAAACTCATACCTTTACGGACTGTGATGGTCGAACACTCGGTGTTGAGCAACTCATGCCGCCTACTGATGTGCGGCCAATTGTGGAAAACAAATCAACTTTGTTGATTGACCTGCGGGGCACGATGAACCCCGTGACTCCGTAACTAAATTACTGACCTAATTTTTTAAGCGGCGCCCACGCCAAGGACAAATGTTTTTCGCCCACTAAACGAAAACGAATTGCGGCTTCTGCTTTTTCACCTTGACCGCGAATGTTGATAATGATCCCTTCACCAAAAGTTGGGTGAACAATTTCATCACCAATTCGCAAACCGTGATTTTCGGTTTGCATTTGCGCAGACGAAGTTGGGGAAACCGTTGGACCGGTTCGCGACAATCGGGTTGATGGTGCATAACCACGGTCTGCTTGTGACCGGTAGCTATAGCGCTGCGAGTCTGCACCAGAGTCAGTGTTTCCTTCACGCTCAATAAGTTCGTCTGGGATCTCGGCAAGAAATCGCGATGGTGGGTTGTAGTTGGTGTTGCCAAACAATGATCGACTCCAGGCATGGCTCAACACCAAGCGCTCTTTGGCGCGAGTGATACCCACATATGCAAGGCGACGTTCTTCTTCCAGCTCAACTGGGTCGGTCAGCGCGCGATTGTGCGGAAAGATTCCTTCTTCAACTCCCACAATAAACACGACGGGGAATTCAAGACCCTTTGCAGAGTGAAGCGTCATCAGAGTGACGTGATTTTCAGAATCAATTTGATCAGTGTCTGCAACTAATGCAACCTGTTCTAAGAATTCATCTACTTGCATGAACTCACTGGCCACACCAATGAGTTCTTGAATGTTTTCTTCTCGACCAGCCGATTCAACAGTGTCTTCTGCAACGAGTTCTGCAAGGTACCCACTGCGCTCCATGGCATGTCGCAAAACCGCACCAGGGCCCTCTTCCAGCATTTGCTGGCACTCATCAATCAGTTGCGTAAATGTATTGATTCCGCGCACTCCTGCGGCCCCAACACCAGCCTCTGCCGCGCGGCGCAAGCCAAGCGCAAAAGAAATGCCGGTTTCATTAGCAAAAGCGTCCACTTTTGCAACTGTGGTGTCGCCAATGCCACGTTTCGGCACGTTGAGCACCCGCTTAATACTCACTTCGTCAAGTGGGTTCGAAGCCAAACGCAAATACGCGAGTGCATCTTTAATTTCGCGGCGATCGTAGAACTTTGTTCCACCCACCACTTTGTAGGGAACTCCACCGTGCGTGAGCGATTCTTCAAGAACACGACTTTGCGCATTGGTGCGATAAAACACTGCAAGCTCGCTCCATTTGCGATGCTCTTGATCGTGTAGTTCTTTCAAACGTGCAATCACCCAATTGGCTTCATCAAATTCGTCGTTCGCGAAGTATCGAACGATTTTTTCGCCTTGGCCCTGATCGGTCCACAGGTCTTTAGGCTTTCGTCCCGCATTGTTCGTGATTACCGCGTTGGCCGCATCAAGGATGGTTTGCGTACTGCGGTAATTTTGCGCAAGCACCACAGTGGTCACTTCAGGAAATGCGTTTTCAAATTCCAAAATGTTGCGGAAGTCTGCTCCGCGGAAGCGATACACACTTTGGTCAGAGTCACCCACTACACAGACGTTGTGGTGATGCGCGCCGAGCATGACCACAATTGCATTTTGCGCCATGTTTGTGTCTTGATACTCATCAATCAGAATGTGCTTGAAACGCTCCTGATACAGACGAAGCACATCAGGGTGTTGGCGAAACAGTCGAACCACATTGGTAAGTAAGTCATCAAAGTCCATCGCACCAGCGCGCTCAAGTCGCTTCTGATACTCGCGATACACGTCTACATACTTTTGATCAATCGTGTTATTTACTTGCTGAGCAGCATCGTGGGGAATTACCAGTTCGTTCTTCCACAAACTGATTCGAGCTTGCACTCCCCTTGCGCTGTATCGCTTGGGGTCAAGTCCAAGATCTCGAATGCAGTAGCCAACTAAACGCTGTGCATCCGACTGGTCGTAGATAGAAAACGTTTTTGGATACCCAAGATGTTCTGCCTGAGCACGCAAAATGCGCACGCACGCAGAGTGAAATGTGCTGACCCACATTTGTTTGGCAACCGGACCAACTAGCGCCTCAACGCGATCGCGCATTTCTTGAGCCGCTTTGTTGGTAAATGTGATTGCCAAAATGTGCATTGGGTGTGCGCCATTGGCAATGAGATACGCAATTCGTTGCGTCAATACACGGGTTTTTCCTGAACCAGCGCCTGCAACAACAAGCAGCGGCCCTGTCGGGTGAAGAACCGCGTCGCGCTGATCTGGGTTTAAACCGTCCAGATCAATGCTGGACGGTGGCTGAGAATGTGTCACGAATTATGCGCGTTGCGTAATGCGAACGGGCAATTTACGTGGACCACGAACTTGACCAAGACTCCACGTGACCGTGCTTGGGTCTGCAAGTTCAAACTTTGGAAAGCGCTGAATAAATACTTCGACTGCAATGCGCAGTTCAAGGCGCGCCAAATTGGAACCAAGGCAACGATGAATACCCAAACCAAATGCAACGTGACGATTTACTTCGCGATCAATGATGACCTTGTCTGCATCGGGAAATACCTCTGGGTCACGGTTTGCAGCAGGAAATGGAAGCAGCACTGATTCGCCACGCTTCACTGGGCAGCCACCAATTTCTGCGTCTTGACTAACAATGCGAGCCATGGTTACTGGTGCATATGCGCGCAACAGCTCTTCAATTGCTGTTGGCAAAAGCTCTGGTTCGGCAACCATTCGCGCCAAGTCGGCAGGATGATGTGCGAGGTGCCAAATTGAAGAACCGATTGAACTCCACGTGGTGTCAATACCGGCAACCATCAACAAGATGATCGTTCCGACTACGTGCTGCAACGACAGTGGCTGATCATAAATTTTTGCATTGAGCAAGAAGCCAATGAGATCGTCTTTTGGATTATCAATGTGATCTTGAACGTGCTTTGCCAAGTACGCATCAAGCTTTTCGAATCCACCTTGACGCTCACCAAACTCGGCGCCAATTTCTTCCAACACCAAGTGCACGGTCTCTCGGAAATAATCGCTGTCTTCAAGTGGTAAACCGAGCATTCGCGCAATGACATACACAGGAATGTTCTGCGCGTATTGCACAGCTGCATCGACTGTTTCAACATCACCCATGTTGTCAATGAGTTCATTGCACAAGCGGCGAATTTCTGGTTCCCATTCCGCAACTACCTGCGGGCTAAAGGCAGGAAGCAACAAACGGCGAGCATCGGCATGAAACGGCGGATCGGATGTAATTGGAGGTGCTGCACCAATTGGCGCAAGAGACACCCATTCTTCGCGCGGCGGACGATTGGCAAGTACCGCGCCTTCGGAGGAGAAATGGTCGGTATCGCGAGCAATCGCTGAAACGTCGGCGTGCGTAACAGGCAACCATGCGCCGCCGTACCGATCAGTGTGAGCAACCGGGCACGTGCCACGCAATTGGTCCCAAATTTGAGGAGCGTTCTGGTTGTATGCCGGATCGGCGTGGTCCCAGTCGGTTTCCCAACTTTGCACTGGTTTTACGGTTGCCATGCCCAAAGGTTACTCATGGGTGAGGCAGACTTTCGTGTCGTGGCATCACTGTTTATTTTGTTACCACCTTCGGAAGGCAAGGCTGAGGGTGGATCTGCCAAACCAAAATGGCGCGAATCTGCTGGCGACTTTGGCAAACAACTTGCTGCGCCACGATCTGAACTTGTTGCCAGATTGAACGCACTGCGAGGCGGCGACGAAAAGTTGCTCGGCGTAGGAAAAGCGCACCTTGTGCGTGCTCAACATGCAAATAGATCCCTGATCGGTGCACCGACACTGCCTGCATTTCAGCGATACACCGGCGTGGTGTGGGATCACCTAGACATTGCCTCGCTCACTTCTGCGCAACAAACGCGAGCACTCAACAGCATTGTGGTCATTTCTGGATTGCTTGGTGCTGTTGGTGCAAATGATCCAATTCCTGATTATCGACTGAAAATGGGTGCACGACTAGCGCCGTTTGGATTACTCGCGAAATGGTGGCACGAAAACCTATCTGACGCTTTAAATGCAGCGTTCAAAGGTGCCGTAGTCATTGACTTGCTTCCGCAAGAACATCGCGCAGCATTCACAATAAATACCGATGTAGTTCGCGAATATTACGTGGTTGGGCTCAACGAAAAGTCCGGTAAAGCTGGTGGTCACGACGCAAAAGCCGCAAAAGGAAAGCTCGCTCGACACCTCATCACCGAATGCACTACAGCAAGTAAAGCATTACCAAGCCTTAAGAGTTTTCGTGACCAGCGCTTTGTTGTAAAAATTGAAAAGTAGTTACTTCTGTAATTTTTCTTGGAAAAAGTTCAACACTCGAGCTACTCCCTCTTCTTGAATCTGTTCTGTGAGCACCGAGTGATCTTGCTTAGTTGTCGAAGCAAACTCCACCGCAATGAATGCATCACCAAGCAGTTTGCGTAAGGAATCAAATCGAGTTCCTACCAATTTGTCACCTGTATATCGAAGCCCAAGTACTTGGCAACCTGCTTGAGCTCGTTCAATAACGCGAGCTTCATCACTTTCACTCAGGTTGAGATCTGCTGATCGACGCGCCCCAACAGCAAATGGCAACGAAGGCTGCGAGAGCACTGGTGCAACCATGATGTCGTCCACCATCATTCCGAGTGCAAAGCCACCGCTAAAACACATACCCACTGCTCCAACACCAACACCACCAACTTCTTGGTGAATCTGTTTTGCTAGAGCGCGCAACCAGCCAATAATTGGGGAGGTTTTCCGCATCGCCAGTGTGGTGAATTCGTGGGAAATACAGATTTTCCTCATGGATGAAGCGATGTAACCGCCAGATGGTTCGCGTCCTACTTCACCAACAAGTAGAGGCATGACGACAGTAAAACCCTTATCTACTACGCGCTCAGCAAACTGCAACACCTTTGGCGTAATGCCAGGAATCTCATGCACAACAATTACCGCCGGGCCACTGCCTTTGCGGAACAACTGGTGCACAATTCCACCATTTGAAAACGAACTTTGTTGCCAGCCCGGAATTTCCACGTTCATATTTCCTATCTTGGTCGAACCACTCCAACAACACGCGACCAATACACGGCACTCACCTTCACCACGTCACCCGTTCGAGGCGCATGAACCATTTGACCGTTACCCAAATACATAGCCACGTGGTGAATTGGGTAACCGCTAAAGATCAGGTCACCAGGTTGAATTGCCGAGGTGGGAATGCGCGAGAGTCCTGCATATTGAGTGCGCGAGGTTCGCGGAATACCCACACCGGCTACTCCCCACGCCCACGAGGTAAGTCCCGAGCAGTCAAACGACACGCCTGGTGCTTTGGAACCGAATCGATAACGAACACCAAGTTGTGACAGCGCGGCGCGAATTGCTGCACCAGCCTTTGAAGAAGCCGGCGCAACATTTGCATACTTTGCGCCCTTGAACTTTGCAGCTTGTGCTTGTGCAGCTTCTAAGGCAGCAGCTTCGCGCCTCTGACGTTCTGAACGCAACGCTGCGCCTAACTCGCGCTCGGCTTGCGCTTGCATTTGCTCGTACTGACTTGCCAGAGACTCTGCTCGACTCAACTGTGCAGCTGCATAGTCTGCTGCTGCTTCAGCTTTCTTTTTTTGTTTCTCAAGAGTCGCTCGTTCTTTTGCTAAGTCGTCAATGATTCCTTGCAACGCGTCGGTATTGCCAACACCAGTATTCAAAGCAACACCAGTCAAATATTTTTTGCGCACAATGTCACTGAGCGAACTTGTTGAACCGAGAATGCTTGATAGTCCACTGGACAAACCACCGTGAGTAAACGACTTCAATGCAAGTTCTTTTAGCTGAGCCTGCATGGTGGAAAGCTCTGCCTCTTTTTCAGCAATGCGCTTTTCGGTGTTCTTGATTTCAATTGCAATATCTTCTCGATCATTTTCAGCAAGTGCATAGTCTTCGCCCAGAGCATCAATTTGTTCGCCGATGCGATCAAGCTCGGCAATGATTTGATTTACTCTCTGTTGTTCGTCGTTTGAAGAACCATTGCGAGGCGAAAAACCCAAAGCGTTTACGGACGCATTGGAATAACCCACAGCCACTGAAGTGGTGAGGATGATGGCCACCAATATTGGTGCGCTTCGACGTACACGCCCAATGGCGTCACGGATCATGATGTCAAAATTCTACCGCTAGTCGAGTTTTGACGGCATTCAGGCCAAATGCCTTGGAAATAGCGGATATATGCCTATTCCCACTCAATTGTTCCAGGTGGTTTGGACGTGACGTCATAGACCACTCGGTTAATTCCTTTTACTTCGTTAATGATTCGCGAAGACATCTTTTCTAACAACTCATATGGCAAACGTGCCCAGTCTGCTGTCATTGCATCGTCACTAGTTACTGCACGAATGATGATCGGCCTACCGTACGTACGCTCATCTCCCATCACGCCGACCGAGCGAATATCTGCAAGCACTGCAAACGCCTGCCAAATTTCTCGCTCGAGACCGGCGAGTTTTACTTCCTCGCGCACAATGGCATCGGCTTCTTGCAAAATTGCCACTTTGTCTGGAGTCACTTCTCCAATGATGCGAACACCGAGCCCTGGGCCAGGAAATGGCTGACGCCACACGATTTCGTCAGGAAGCCCAAGTTCGGTTCCAACTTTGCGAACTTCGTCTTTAAACAATGTGCGCAATGGTTCGCACAGTTTCAAGGTCATGTCTTCTGGAAGCCCACCAACGTTGTGATGGCTCTTGATCACACTTGCGGTTCCATCAACGCCACCGCTCTCAATCACATCGGGATAGAGAGTTCCTTGCACCAAAAACTTTGCATCAGTGATTCCACCCGTGTGTTCTTCAAAAATTCGCACGAAGGTTTCACCAATTGCTTTGCGTTTTGCTTCCGGTTCAGTTATTCCTTGCAGTTTGTCGAAGAACCTTGCACCTGCATCAACATGAATGAGTTCAATTCCCATGTTGCGCTTAAAGGTTTCTACAACTTGAGCGCTTTCGTTTTTGCGCATCAGACCGATGTCTACATAAATGCACGTCAATTGATTGCCGATGGCTTTATGCACTAACGCTGCTGCAACCGCCGAATCAACTCCACCCGACAAACCACAGATCACTCGTTCGGTGCCAACAAGCTCACGGATTGCTTGCACTTGCTCATCAACAATTGAAGACATCGTCCATGAGCGTTCAGCACCAACAAGATGATGAAGAAATTGTTCCAACACATCTTGACCGTGTTCGGTATGTGCTACTTCTGGGTGATATTGAACTCCCCAAATTTTTCTTTCTGCACTTTCGATAACCGCCATCGGCGCATCTGGTGTGCTCGCTGTTGCAACAAACCCACTTGGCAGCGTTGACACGGCATCAAAATGACTCATCCACACGCTGAGTTGTGCTGGAAGTGCATCGTGATGCAATTGCGATGACACGCCGCTAATGCGTTGCAAAACCGTGCGGCCATATTCTCCTCGCCCACCACGAGCCACCTCTCCGCCCAGCTGCTGAGCAATCAGTTGGCAGCCGTAACAGATTCCCAAAATAGGTATTCCCAACTCATAAATTTCAGGGTCAAGCACCGGCGCGCCTTCAACATGCACGCTTGCCGGACCACCAGACAAAATGATGCCAATTGGCTTGCGTTCACGAACTTGTTGTGCAGAAATGCGATGCGGAACGATTTCTGAATACACCTGTGCTTCGCGCACTCGACGCGCAATCAGTTGCGCGTATTGGGCCCCGAAATCCACCACCAAAACGGTTGGCTGCATTGTGGATTCTGATGCCATAGAGACAACTGACCTTAGTTGAGGACTGGCAATTGAGCCCAAGAAGTGTGACGATACAAGGGTGAGTACTGACACCACGCAACCAATTGCGCCTACAACCGAAACCACTATTCCAGATCTTTTGAATGGAAAGGACTACAGCGCTTGCATTGGTCTGTACCAAAAACCTGGATGCGGCACGAAACCAGTGCTTTCAGGTGATCGTGGTGGCCCGATGCAACTCGCGGTGTTTGGAATATTGATCGCCGCAATGGCCATCATTGGAATTCGCATTGCTCGCAGCGTAAGAGCGAGAGATCGAGCGCTAGACCCAACCGACTAGTTTTTTCGTGTGCTGAAAAACCGTGGGGTCCTTGGAGTTCTGTTTGGACTCATCAGCGCCAGCCTCTATGGAATCACACCAATATTTGTGTACCACGCGACCGAACATGGAGCCGACTCTTTCGGATTGATGTGCTCTCGGTACGTCATTGCAGTAGTCATCCTGCTGGCAGTGCGCACAATCAAAATGGGTTTTGGAAAGTGGCCCGAGCGAAAACTGGGAACAAAACTTTTTCTGCTCGGTGCAGTTGGTCTGTACTCAAACAGTATTTGTATGTTTACGGCATTTGAATACCTACCGAGTGGCTTATCAATGGTGCTGTTTTATTTCTATCCAATTCTTGTTGTGCTTTTTGGTTGGGTGTTTTTCCGTCATGTTCCACCAAAAATTATTTGGCCTTGTCTTGCAATTACTCTGCTTGGTGTAGCGATGAGCGCAAGTGATCTTTCTGGTGGTCAAGCAAAAGGTGTTGCCATCATTGTGTTCGGCGCTTTTGCATACGCGATTTATTCGGTGCTTGCTGCAGCATCGATGCCGCGAACTGATTTGCTTTCCGGACTCATTCTCATTTTCGGTGGAGCAGGATTTTCATTTGTTGTGGTGTGGTTAATTGACCCACCTGGGCTACCAACAACAATGCCCTTTGTTGCAGATGTCTGGCTTCCAGCATTAGAGATCGGCACTATTGGCACGATTGGTGCAATGGGTATTTTCTTTGCAGGAATGAATTTGATTGGCGCCAGCAAAAGCGCCGTAGTGCAAACCTGGGAGGTACTCGTTGCCATTTGTAGCGGCGTGTTCTTTCTTGATCAGAGTTTCAGCGTGCGCCAACTGTTTGGTGCAGTCCTGATTTTGAGCGGTGTAATCGTGCTGCTTCGCGTAGAGGCCAAGCAAAATAACCCCGATATCCTGTTACCCACATAGCAATGTGAGTACTTCTTGCAGGGTTGGGTGAAATCCCCTACCGGCGGTGAAAGCCCGCGACCCCCACGAGCAATCGTGGGGCTGATCTGGTGAAATTCCAGAGCCGACGGTCATAGTCCGGATGGGAGCAGGAAGGCAAAGGTTGCGCTTGCGTTTGCACGAACCGCTTTTTGCGGTCTGTTTGCACATGCCGGTGTGTCCCGTGCCGTCTTCGCTCTGCCCTACCTGTGGTTCGCACTGCGCAACAACAAAGGGCAACTTCATTGAACACACTCGACGAACAACACATGCGATTGGCAATCACCACAGCCAATGATGCACGTCTTCGTTCACGCCCAAACCCGTGGGTTGGAGCTGTTGTCGTTTCACGTGAAGGAAAAGTTTTTGTTGGAGCTACGCGTGAACCGGGCAACGCTCACGCCGAAATTGTTGCTCTTCAACAGGCTGGTGATCTTGCACAAGGGGCCACGCTGTTTTCAACTCTTGAGCCATGTAGCCATACCGGCCGCACTGGTCCTTGCACTGCCGCAATTATTCAAGCAGGCATCACACGTGTTGTTGTTGGAACACAAGATCCAGATGTAAAAGTTTCCGGAAATGGCATTCAGCAACTTCGCAATGCAGGAATTTCTGTTGAGGTTGGAGTACTTGAACACGAAGTGCGGAGCCAACTTGCCGCTTACCTTCATCACCGATCAACGGGCCGTCCATATGTGGTGTTGAAAATGGCCAGCACGATTGATGGACGAATTGCTGCTGCCGACGGTACGAGCAAATGGATTACTGGGCAAACAGCTCGCAAGCGCGTTCATGAATTACGTGCACAAAGTGATGCGATAGTTGTTGGTGCCGGCACGGTACGCGCAGACAATCCATCACTCACCGTGCGCGATGTTGATGGACCTTCCCCTCGACGCATTGTGCTCGGCAAAATCAGCGACCAAGCACTGGTTCATCCATGCACGCAATGGACAGGCACGTTGCCAGATTTGCTTGACACACTTGGCAAGGAAGGCGTGGTACAACTTCTCGTTGAGGGCGGTGCTCGCGTTGCCGCCTCATTTCATCGTGAGCGCCTAATTAACCAATACATCATGCATATTGCACCGGTCATTGCGGGTGGAGACAATGCTGCTGGAGTTTTTGCTGGTCCTGCAGCGGCAACCATGACCGACATGTGGCGTGGACGTGTGGTGTCGACCACCAATCTTGACGGCGATATTGAAATCATTCTCGAACCAAATCTCAACTAAAGGAACCCCTAAATGAGTAACAAACAAGTGGAAATGTCACCCATTGAAGATGTTGTTGCGGCAATTGCCCGCGGTGAAATGATCGTGATGGTTGACGACGAAGATCGTGAAAATGAGGGCGATCTCATCATGGCTGCACAGTTTGCAACACCTGAAAAGATTGCATTCATTGTGCGCCACACATCGGGCGTAGTTGTTGCCCCATTGTCTGGCGAACGTTGCGACGACCTGCGACTTCCGCTCATGGTTGACAACAACACCGAAAGCCATCGCACCGCGTTCACTATTTCTGTTGACCTCTTAGAAGGAACAACTACAGGAATTTCTGCAGCAGATCGCGCAGCAACTTTGCGAGCACTTGCCGACCCATCAATTTCACATTCTGCGTTTGCTCGACCTGGACACATATTTCCATTGCGAGCTCGTGAAGGTGGCGTGCTGAAGCGCGCAGGACACACCGAAGCCGCAGTTGACCTTGCTCGTCTTGCTGGTTTGCAGCCTGCTGGAATCATCTGTGAAATCCAAAACGACGACGGCACCATGTCGCGCTTGCCAGACCTTCGCAAGTTCTGTGCAGAGCACAATCTGTTGCTCTCCTCCATTGCCGACCTTGTTGAATATCGTCGCCATCATGAACGCCTTGTTGAACGAGTTGGTTCAGCAGCCGTTCCAACAGAGTGGGGCGGATTTACCTGTGTTGCCTACAAGAGCACGATTGACGGCATTGAACATCTTGCATTCGTGAAAGGTGATGTCAGTGACGGCACGCCAGTACTTACTCGCGTGCATAGCGAATGTTTGACGGGTGATGTGTTTGGAAGCAAGCGCTGCGACTGCGGTCCTCAACTCGCTGCAGCAATGCAGCAAATTGAAACTGCGGGTAAAGGCGTTGTCGTGTACTTACGCGGACACGAAGGACGTGGAATTGGAATCGGCCACAAGATTCGTGCTTATTCGTTACAAGATGAAGGCTTCGACACAGTAGATGCCAATACGCAACTTGGATTACCGGTTGATAGCCGCGAGTACGGCATTGGTGCACAAATTTTGGCTGACCTTGGTGCACGCGAACTGCGCTTAATGACCAACAACCCGGCCAAATACGGCGGCATTGCTGGATACGGACTCAGCATTGTGGAACGAGTTCCGTTGAGCATTGAACCCACACCAGAAAATGAGGCTTACTTGCGCACAAAACGCGAGCGCATGGGACACGTATTCGATTCATCAGACATTTCAGGGAAATAAGGAGATCATCATGACCACATTTGAAGGAACGCAAGACGGAACCGGACTCCGTGTAGGCATTGTCTGCTCACGATTTAACGAGTTCATTGTGAGTGCACTACTTGACGGAGCAAAGCGCGGTCTTGCACATCATGGCGTTGCTGAAACCAACATCGACGTTGCCTGGGTGCCAGGTGCATATGAGATTCCGGTCACCGCAAAGGCAATGGCGCTTACCGGTCGCTACGACACCTTGGTCACCCTTGGCGCAGTAATTCGTGGAGAAACTGCACACTTTGAATATGTTGCTGGTCCAGTTGCAGATTCAATTGCCCAAATTCAACTTGAAACCGGAATGCCAATTGGCTTCGCTGTGCTTACGGTTGAAAATGTGGAACAAGCCGTAGAACGCTCCGGCCCAGGAGCAGGAAACAAGGGCGAAGAAGCAGCTGTTGGCGCAATTGAAATGGCCAACGTGTTACGCGCAATTCGCTCAAAATAGTTACAGGAATGGCTTGTCGCCAAGAATGGTTGCACGATGCATTACCCGTCTATGCGGCATGTAATCGGCAGTTGCATAATGCTGTGTGAGACGGTTGTCCCAAAATGCAAGGTCGTACTGCTTCCACTTCCATCTCACGGTGAACTCAGGCCTAGACACGTGCGATGTTAAATAGCTAAGAACCATTTCGCTTTCGCGGGTTGAAAGCTCCATGATTCGCGTAGTAAACGAATAGTTGACAAAGATTCCGCGTTGCTTACTAACTGGATGAGTTCGAACAACTGGATGAACTACCGGAGGGTTTTTCACCCGCGCATTTTCGACCATTTTGCGAGTCTCTGGCGAATTGCCGTAGCGCTCAACCGTGAATGATGCAGCAATGTCATGTTCTGCGGTCAAGTTGAGGATGAATTCTTTAAACGAATCAGAAAGAGCCTCATATGCGGCAATGCCACTCGCCCACAGCGTGTCGCCCCCAAATGGCGGAAGCACTCGGGCCGAGAGCAACGCCCCAAGTGGCGGGTTTTCAATGAATGTCACGTCTGTATGCCACTCATCACTATCTGGTGGATTCTTATCGTTTGTGTCGAGCACGATTATTTCTTTTGCTTCACTCGCATTTGGATAAATGGGGTGAATGTGCAGTTCTCCAAATCGCTGCGCAAGATCTCGGTGCTGCACTGGAGTAAGCGGTTGATTCTCAAAAAATAAAACCTGATGTTCAACAAGATGTGCCGAAATTTCATCACGTAGGTCATCAGATAGAGGCTGGCAAAGGTCAACTCCTGAAACAAGCCCTCCGAGGGCCGGTGATATTCGTGTTACTTGCACACAAAAAGATTAGCCAACAAATACTTCACACCAAAGAGCGAATCACCTGCGCATCTGCAACACATTCCTGCACACATTGCCTGTAGGGCACTCGCCCGGCATAGGAAAGGAAACAATCATGGGCTTCTTGCTCAATTCACTCGCTGCGGTTGCAAGCCTGCTCACCGTCAATTTGCCACAACGCATTTCTCCACCCGCGTTTGAATCACCTATTGAAGCGGTGAGCTACGTGATGTTTGATGTTGACTTCACTTCATTTATGCGCGAGAAGTACACACTGAAGCGCGCATACCCTTACCTCGACTGGACAACCGATGGTTGTTCTGCCCCTGTTGTTGGCAATGAAGGCCGATCATTCAATTTCACCAATGCGTGCACTCGACACGACTTTGGGTATCGCAACACCAAAAGACTCGGGCAATTCAATGAGTCAATTCGCTTGCGTATCGACGAGCAATTTCATCGCGATCTGGAAGCTTCATGTGCAAAGCAAATTCGCACAAGAAAAGTTCGGTGTCTGATGTGGGCAGAAACGTTCTTTGTTGCAGTGCGTACAACCGGTGGCTAACGCCTCAGGCCCACTCCTTCAACACCGCAATGTTGATTAATTGGTGCAGCATTTTTCCTGTTGCGCCCCAAATCGTTTCATCATCTAAATGGAAAAAATGAATTTGATATTGATTGGGCGGATTACCCCAATGCTCTTCAACATAAGTGTCATCACGTACCAGGTCTGCAAGTGAAACCGAAAATACTCGATCAACTTCCGCGTTGACCGCACTCATAGAAGGTGGCGTCTGCAAATACGCCAACACGGGAACGATGTGGCTATTGCTCACGTACGTAGAAAGTGCACTCATCTCGCCAATCACCTGCACATGAGCAGGGTCGAGATTGATTTCTTCATATGCTTCGCGGATTGCTGCTTCAACAAATGTTTCACCTTCATCAACACGGCCACCAGGAAACGACACTTCCCCTTTGTGATTCGTTAACGCCTTTGAACGCCTGGTCAACACCACCTCGGGGCCGTTTGCGCCATCAAAAATCGGCACCAAGACAGCCGATGCTCGCGACCCTGGCGGCGGTGGCGCCTGCTTAAGCGTGCTCGTAAATCGTTGCAATCTCCCCAATAAATCGGCTGTATTTCGAAGGGGTGAATGATCAAGGCGTGCAAACGGATTGGTAGGCCTTACCCACACCGAAGCGGGACGTGGGATTACCTGATCGCCTCCGGCGCGCAACATGGAGTTACTTATGCTTGCGGGGTCCAACCACTTGCAAGTAGTTGGCGAATTACTTCATCAAGACCAGCAGTCTTCAAGTTGGCAAGTGTTTTGCCAGGTTGTTCTTCACCGCGCTCCCATGTTTCCCAAGCTAAACGGATTTTTTCAAGGTCGGGTGCTGGTGTAGTGAAGCCCATAACCTCAGCCTAACGAGAAGGTGTTGACTGTGCACCACGCTTCGCAAAGTTAGTGCCAAGAACAATGATTCCGAGCACAAGACCAACTCCAAGAAGTACGAGGCGTCCATTTGTTTCAATGTCGGCGATGAACGACAACACCAAGCACGCAACGATGATGAGCCAATCAATCAAGCGATGTATTCCGCGACTGATCCACTTAAAAGCACTGAGTACGCCGTCAGCAATTGCGGCATTTGCCAAGATAATTAGTCCCATGACTGCAGGAACAGTTGGCTCTTGTAGCTGTGCAGACATCATGACCACTCCACCACCAATGAAGTACTCCACCAATTGGTGCATCCAGAATCCGCGACCGTTACTTGCCATGAGTTAACACACTAGAAGAGAAATGAAAATGCCTCGGGTTTTCACCCGAGGCATTTTCACAATTGTGTAGTTCGTTAAGGAAACGACTTACATCATTCCCATTCCGCCACCTGGCATACCGCCGCCTGCTGGCGCGCCATTCTTTTCTGGCTTGTCAGCAACGAGGCACTCAGTGGTGATTACCAGCGCAGCAATTGATGCTGCGTTTTGCAACGCTGCACGAGTCACTTTGGCTGGGTCAATGATTCCGGCCTTCACCATGTCTACGTATTCGCCAGTTGCAGCATTGAGACCAATGTTGCCCTTTTCTGACTCAACGCGCTGAATAGCAACTGCGCCTTCCAATCCTGCGTTGTCAGCAATGTGACGACCAGGAGCTACCAATGAGTCGTACACGCTGCGTGCACCTGTTGCTTCATCACCCTTCAGCGACTCAACAACTTTGAGAACTGCAGGACGGGTGCGAATAAGAGCGGTACCACCACCGGCGACCACACCTTCTTCGATAGCAGCACGAGTTGCTGAAACAGCATCTTCAATGCGGTGCTTCTTTTCCTTCAGTTCAACTTCGGTTGCTGCACCTACCTTGATCACTGCAACACCGCCAGCCAACTTGGCCAAGCGCTCTTGCAATTTCTCACGGTCCCAGTCGGAATCGGTGTTGTCGATTTCGGCCTTGATTTGGTTGATTCGGCCAGCCACTTCGTCCTTGGCGCCTGCGCCGTCAACGATGGTGGTGTTGTCCTTGTTGATGATGACGCGCTTTGCACGACCCAAAAGGTCGAGCGAAACGTTCTCCAACTTCAAACCAACTTCTTCGCTGATGACTTGGCCACCCGTGAGCACTGCCATGTCTTGCAACATTGCCTTGCGACGATCGCCAAAGCCAGGAGCCTTGACTGCAGTTGAGTTGAAAGTTCCACGGATCTTGTTGACAACGAGAGTTGCGAGTGCTTCGCCTTCTACGTCTTCAGCAATGATCAACAACGGACGACCCGTCTTCATCACGCCTTCAAGTACTGGCAACATTGCCTGAACTGTTGCAATCTTGCCCGAGTTGAACAAGATGTATGGGTCTTCAAGAACTGCTTCTTGTCGATCTGCGTCAGTAACGAAGTATGGCGACAAGTAACCCTTGTCGAATTGCATACCTTCGGTGAACTCAAGTTCAGTTCCGAATGTGTTGCTCTCTTCAACAGTTACTACGCCGTCTTTACCAACTTTGTCAATTGCGTCTGCAATAACTTTGCCGATTGAAGCGTCTGCTGCAGAAATAGTTGCAACGTTGGCGATGTCGCCCTTGTCGTCAACTTCTTTTGCTTGACCCTTGATTGACTCAACAGCAGCAGCAACTGCCTTTTCAATACCGCGCTTCAAACCCATTGGGTTTGCGCCAGCTGCCACGTTGCGCATGCCGTGCTGCACCATTGCTTGTGCAAGAACGGTCGCGGTGGTGGTTCCGTCACCAGCTACGTCGTTGGTCTTGGTTGCAACTTCTTTCACCAGTTGCGCACCCATGTTCTCGAATGGATCTTCGAGTTCAACTTCCTTTGCAATCGACACACCGTCATTCGTGATGGTTGGTGCACCGAACTTCTTATCGAGCACTACGTTGCGACCTTTTGGTCCGAGTGTCACTTTTACTGCATCGGCGAGTTTGTTCACGCCGGCTTCAAGAGCGCGGCGTGCTTCTTCGTCAAATTTCAATTGCTTGGCCATAGTTATAGATGTCCTTTGCGTGTGTAGGGGAAATGTCTAGAAAAAATCAGGCAACAACTGCGAGTACGTCGCGGCTGGTGAGAATAAGAAGATCGTCTCCACCATGGGTGACTTCGGTTCCGCCGTACTTGCTGTACAACACAACATCGCCAACTTTGATGTCAAGTGCGAAATGCTTGCCTTCGTCATCGCTCCAGCGGCCAGGTCCGACTGCAAGAACGGTGCCCTGCTGTGGCTTCTCTTTTGCGGTGTCTGGGATAACGAGACCAGATGCGGTGGTCTGCACTGCTTCGCTTGGCTTGACCACGATGCGGTCGTCTAGGGGCTTCAAGTTCATATGTGAGGTCCTCCGTGTGGCGTGTTCCGGGTGGTTCACGCGGTTGGTTGTTCAGTTAGCACTCAACGAGTGCGAGTGCTAATGATACGGACCTAGGCCCCAATTTTCCAACTGAGCCCACATTGGGCAAGCAGATCGGCCAGGGGTTCAAGAGGCAGGCCCACAACAGTGGTGAAACTGCCCTGAAGCGTTTCCACCAGTTTCCCGCCATCACCTTGCAGGGCGTATGCCCCCGCCTTGTCAAGGGACTCCCCTGTGGCCAAGTACCACTCCATGAGCTCCTCAGAGATCTGAACAAGGGTGACCGAAGCCGAGTCAACGGTATGGGCCTGTTGTTCCCCTCGCACCACCGAGATGGCGGTGTGCACGCGATGGGTGCGGCCTGACATTTCGTTCAGCATTCGACGCGCGTCATCCAGGTTTTCTGGCTTACCAAAAATTTCACCGTCAACATCAACCGTGGTGTCAGCAGCAATTACCACCACATCACTTCCTGTGAATCGCTGAGCAATTGTCTGCGCCTTACTTTGCGCCAATCGCTGTACGTGCGCAAGTGGTGTCTCGTGTTCGAACGGTGTTTCATCGATGTCAGCCGGCTCAATGTCAAAAGTCATTTGGCCTTCTCCGAAAATTTCATCGACAAACTTTGTGAGCAGATCTACACGTCGTGGGGAACGTGATGCGAGAACAATTCTTGGCTGCGAGGTACTCGGAGGTTCCATAGCGAAATCAGCCACCACTCAGTCGCATAACTTCACCGTCATCTGGAATGGTCATGTCATCGCGATCATCAAGGTAACCCTCAGGCAAAATCACTTTGATCGGTCCGTTGGTGTGACCCCGAGCAATGCGCTCTCCGCCTTCAACAATTGAAGCATTGGCATCCAACATGGTGGCAAGCGTGCGCAACTCGTGCAATGACTTCACCTCAGAAAACTTGCGGCGCATTTCGCCACCAACTGGATATCCCGTGAGATACCAACTGGTGTGCTTGCGGAAATCACGAATTCCTCGATCTTCATCAAGATGTGCACACAGGCCTTCGGCATGTTCAATCATTACTGCAAGCACTTCGCCAAGCTTCGGAGTTGCACCGATTGGTCGACCGCTAAATGCATCAACAAGATCACGAAACAACCACGGTCTACCTAAACAGCCACGACCAATCACTACACCATCGCATCCAGTTTGTTCCACCATCGCCAGCGCATCTGACGCTTCCCAAATATCTCCATTGCCAAGTACCGGAATGGTTTTCACTGCTTGCTTAAGTTGACCAATTGCTTCCCAATGAGCACTCGGCGCATAGTGCTGTTGTGCAGTGCGAGCATGCAAGGCAACTGCTGCAGCACCAGCTTCTTCACAGATCAGTCCAGTTTCGATGAATGTGATGAGTTCATCATTAATTCCCATTCGGAACTTGCAGGTAACAGGTATTCCATACTCGCGTCCTGCATTCACCGCAGCCGAAACAATCGCTCGAAGTAATTGACGCTTCAGCGGAACTGCCGCACCACCGCCACGACGCGTGACTTTGGGTGCTGGACATCCGAAATTCAAGTCAATGTGATCTACTGCCCCGGCTTGCCCGAGTTTGTGAACTGCTCGACCCAACATGTCGGGATCGCTTCCGTATAGCTGCAGTGATCGGAAATCTTCATCGGGTCCGAACTTCAACATGGTGTCCGTCTTGCGATTTCCGTGCACAAGACCAGTTGCCATGATCATTTCATTTACGTACACAAGACCTGGGCCAAATTTGCGACACAACGACCGAAACGGAGCATTCGTTACGCCCGCCATTGGAGCAAGCACAACAGGTGGCCACACGCTGCGCTCACCCAGCGCAATTGCAGGAAGGGTTGCTGAAGCAGGAATTGGGGTGTCGGTTGCTGTCATGGCGTTATCAGTTGGTGCGATCAGTCAACTTCAAGTTGGGCATGGCGCCCATCCCCAAATCGCTCGGACCGTCTTGCAGTAAACGGTACCAACCAGCGGAAGCAATCATTGCCGCATTGTCGGTGCACATTGCCCGACTCGGCAATACCAGCCTCCATCCATGCTGTGCGCACGAACTTGTCATGTGTTCACGCAGTAAGGAGTTTGCGGCAACACCACCACCAAGTGCAACAGTTTTTGCCCCAATGTGCTGGGCTGCCTTAATTGCTTTTGCTACAACCACATCTACAACCGCAGTTTGAAATGATGCAGCAACATCTTGCGTTGATACATCTGGGTGCTTGCGCACATAGTTCACTACTGCAGTTTTCAAGCCACTAAATGAAAGATCAAAACCTTCGTGCAACATTGCGCGTGGAAACTCAATGGCTTGTGCGTTACCTAGTTTTGCCTCACGGTCAATTGCTGGGCCGCCAGGGTGACCAAGCCCCAAGTATCGCGCAACCTTGTCAAAGGCCTCTCCTGCTGCATCATCAATGGTTTGTCCAACAATTGAATATTTTCCGTGCGACTCCATATTCACAAGCAACGTGTTGCCACCAGAAACCAACACCACCAACATGGGAAATTCAACATCTGGGTCATCTAGCAATGCTGCATAGAGATGTGCCTCTAAATGATTTACGCCAACAAATGGCTTGTTGAGAGCAAGAGCAATTGATTTTGCGGCTGCAACCCCAACCAACAACGCCCCAACCAATCCAGGGCCAACAGTTGCAGCAACCGCATCAATGCGTTCAAACCCGACGCCAGAATCGCTTATTGCTTTGCGAATTACTGGTGTCATTGCTTCAACGTGCGCACGACTCGCAATCTCAGGAACAACTCCACCAAATCGTGCGTGCTGCTCAATTTGCGTCGCAATAACCGACGACAACACGTCGTTGCCACCCATCACCACTGCTGCTGCCGTTTCATCGCAACTGGACTCAATGCCAAGAACGACCGTGGCTTCGTCAACATGAATCATGGTCGAGTCTTTTCAATATTGCGTAACCGATCACGGAACGCATCGTCTTGAATATCTTGACACCACATCACAATTGCATCATCAGTATTTTCGTAGTACTTGCGACGCACCCCTGCTGGAACAAAACCAAATCTTCGATACAGCTCTTGTGCCGTGGTGTTGGTATGGCGAACCTCAAGAGTCATTGCTTCACATTTTTGCTTTCGTGCATACCAAGCAAGCTCGAGCATCATTTCTGTAGCAATCCCTCTTTGCTGCCAATCTGGATGCACTGCAATATTCGTGACATGAGCATCGGTATCGGCAAACAGCAAACCGCAGTACCCCACTAATTCGCGGCCAACATGAGCAACGGCATAGTAGCGATGACCACGATTCATCATCTCGATTTCATCAGCAAACACCTTGGCCGTCCATGGCTTCGGATACACCACTTCCTCAATTGGCATGATGTCTCGAATGTGGCGTCGTTGCATTCGAGACACTTCAAGCACCGGATTGCCCAATTGCTGCTGCGTATTTGCAGGGTCAATCTTTTTTATCAAGCGGTCAATAATGCTCACTGACTGCTCCTCGTTGACCAGTTAATTTCGGCATCTGGTGCACGCAAATACATAGGAGAAACTTCATCAACCTGCACCCAGTCACCACGCAATGCTCGTTCGTGAGCAATTTCTACCAACGTTGAGGCAAGCGGCATTGAATGCTTATCATCAGCGAACTCCACTAAGGGAAGCACGGGAATCAAGCGCTCGCGAAATTCGGTCTCGTGCTTTATTGCGCCAGTTCCGACCAGCATCGTTGACTGCCCTCGATCAAGAACATCAACTGCACAGAGTTCAGGTGATCCAATTTGTGGCGCGCTCACCTGCTTTCGCTTTCCATCAATAAGTCGATACAGCGACCAATACACTTCGCCACGTCTTGCATCAACAATTGATGCAATCACTTCGCAGTTGCTGTGAACAGCTGCAGACAAGATATCCAGACTGGTAACCGGAATAATCGGTACATCAATAACTTGTGCAATTGCCTGGGCTGATGCAATGCCAACTCTCATGCCTGTAAACAAACCTGGTCCGATGTCAACCGCAATGCCACCAACATCCCACAACTCAATAGCTGCCTGTTTACAAACGAAGTCAATCATGGGTGTGAGAGCTTCAGCATGCTGTCGATCGCTGCGAATTTCACTACTCGCCAACACAGATTCGCCATCATGCAGCGCCACGCTTACTGCATCAGTTGCAGTATCAATTCCCAAGATAATCATGCAGACCACCGAGACAATGCTGAACGTAATTTGTCCCACCGCGTTTCCCATTGCTTGCCGCGCCAACCGATAGAAATATGCCGCACGTCGTCACTACCGTCTACATGCTCAATAGTGATGGTCAGTCCATCTCCGATATCGTCACCTACTACGTCGCCCCATTCCACCAATGCGACGCCACCCGCCTCAACAAGTTCTGCGATTCCTAAATCTGCAAGCTCACCTGTTCGTTCCAATCGATACAGATCGGCATGATGCATAGGCAATCGGCCGCCTTGATAATTGTGCAGCAAATTAAATGTTGGCGAAGTAATTGGCTCAGTTACACCTAGTGCAGCACCAAACTGTTGCGCGAAAAACGTCTTTCCTGCTCCCATTTCACCAATCAACACAAACATGTCGCCAGGTTTTGCCATTTCTGCAAGCACTGCGGCAATACTCGCAGTGTCGGAGGGGTTGGAAGCGGTCAAAGTGATCATGGCATTTGGGCTTATTCAGCCTAGGTAGTTATTTCGACGAACTAATTGATGTAGTAACGCGGCATGCGAGCACTTATTCCACAGACCACTTCATAGCCAATGGTGCCTATTTTGTTGGCCCATTCGTTTGCCGTGATGTGTTCGGAGCCTTGCCTGCCAATCAACACCACTTCATCGCCAATACTCACATGATCGTCTCCGCAGTTAACCATGATTTGATCCATGGTGACCACTCCGGCAAATGGTCTGCGCTTGCCGCCAATGAGCACCGACCCGCTCGCCCACAGACCGCGTGGGACTCCATCGGCATAACCGAGTGGGATAGTTGCAATGTTGGCATCTGTTTCAATCGTTCGCTTCAGTCCATATGAAACCGCTTCACCCGCCTTTACGCGTTGCACATGAGAGACACGTGCATGAACTGACATCACAGGTTGAAGTGCGAGTTGACTTTCAGCCCCAAACGAATCTGTTTGCGCATCTCCAGCAATGCCATACATTGCAATACCAATTCTTGACATGGTGCAGTGCAAGTCGGTATCCAACTTTCTGATTGCAGTTGCAGAATTAGCAACATGCAATTGCGGTACCGCAATTCCTGCTTCACGTATGGCGGCCACCGTTTGTCCAAAGAGTGAAATTTGGCGATCTGCAAAACTGCTGTCTGATGCATCCGCAGTTGCACAATGCGTGAAAACTCCATCGAGCGTGAGCCATTTGTTGCTCGCTATTTTCTGTGCCACTGCAACCGCGCGTTCTGGCCTCACACCCACTCGGTGCATGCCAGTGTCAACCTTGAGATGCACAGTTGCCATGATCTCTAAATCTTGTGCAGCCTTAGCAAACTGATCAATCACCGATTCGTTATACAACGTTGCTGTTAGGCCATAGACAATCATGTCGCGATGCTGATTAGTTGGCTGCTCGCTCATCACCAAAATCGGAGCGTTCACACCAGCTTGACGAAGCGCAACTCCTTCTGCAACTAATGCAACGCAGAGTCCATGTGCGCCCGACTGCAACGCAAACTTTGCGCAGTCAACTGCACCGTGACCATATGCATCGGCTTTCACTACAGCCCACAGTTGCTGTGGCGCAATATGTGCAGCAAGCGATCGCACATTGTGTTGTAAAGCTGAGCGATCAATGTTCGCCCAAGCCCACCGCTGCGTATTCATTGCTTCCTACTCCGCCGCAACAACGGCAACAGCAACTGTTTCTGTGTGAGAAATCGAAACTTGCCACGAGGTCACGCCCTTGCTCTTGGCAAGTTGCTCTGCCCTGCCAGTGACCCGCAAGGTTGGCTGCCCAGACGAAAGTTTGGCAACCGAAACATCGTGAAGATCAAAAGCTCCAAGCCCAACCCCCAATGCCTTCATCGCGGCTTCACGCACTGCGAACCGTGCGGCAAGGCTGGAAACCTGATCCGCTTTTGCACTCAACGACTGCAGTTCATCGTGCGTAAATAGTCGACTGCGCAAACTTGGCGTCCGTTCTAGAGCAGCACGAAACCGACTTATATCAACGGCGTCAATGCCGAGACCACGCATTGCTACGACCCGTTTTGGGTAGTGCGCCAGTGGTTTGCCGACTCACTAATGGGCAAAATCAGTAAATCGGCAACTGAAACCTCTGCCAGGCGATCTTCGCGGAACGAGCCTTCGGTTTCCGTTACCCAGTCAACAAGTCGGTTGTATCGATCGTCGTATCCCTGCAACACATTTTTCATTGTTGCGGCAGGAAGTCGATCGTGGAAAAGCACATGAAGCAACGTGATGCCCGTGGTCTCTGACCCTTTTGTTTCGGGAACAAAAATCACTGTTCGATTATCTCGCCGACCTCGCGCAACCAACACATTGCGATCTGTTGCAACGCGGTGCTTGGTGCCCACCAATGTGGAGTTGCGATCTACGCGCGAAGTAAGTTCACGCGAAATTCCGCCGCGATCAATCACGTTGACAGTTGCAGTATTTCCTTCAACATCACCTTCAATCGCATAACGAGTGAACCCGACCACAGATGCAACCGCAGAGTCAAGATCGGCAATTACTTTCAGAGCTTTGTACGACAGTCGATCTCGTGAAACACCGGCTTTCAATACTTCTTGCACGAGTGCTCGATCAAGCAGACCTTCATCACTGCGAGAAATTCCTACGGTCACCGTCTTGGCCTGGTGCTTAATTGCATCTACAGGTCGGGTGAGTTCATCAATTGCACGAGTGAGAGCACTTGTTAGATCGTCAAGCAAAGCCTCTGGCGAACTGATCTTGCCTGTACTGATCTGAAACGCTTGCAATGGATCTGACGCCATCGCGTCACGAAGCATGGTGACAACTCGTACTGCCGTACTTGCTTCAAGATTTCCGTCGTACATTCCAGTGGTGAGGGCATCAAAGAATCGTGTTGCTGGAACTCCAATTTCAGATCGCACCTTTGATAGCAGCTGGCTACCAACGCCACCGCGCTCAACTGCATGCTCGACAACTTCTCGAGCAGATCGCAATGGGCGTGCAAGTGAGTCAATTGCCAGTGCAGCCTCATATCCAAACAAGTGACCGACCATGACGCTCAGGATGAATGCAACACGTGGATCAACACGTGGAACTGAAATCACTGCAGCTGCAGCATCAAATCTCTGTTCGCCTTCCTGGGCAATAACTATTGGCAACGCTTTGTGCGCGCGATAAATGGCAATTTCTTTCGCAACGTCAGAAGCGGTGCCATCAGATAAGCCCGTCGCACAGACAATGATCATTGGCTCACACGACAAGTCGATGTGTTTTTTATCTTCAGTGATGTCACAAGCAATGGACTTGTAACACAATTCAGAAAGCTTGATTCGCACTTCTTCGGCAGCAACAGCGTTGAAACCATTGCCCACCACTGTCCAGTAGCGGCGTGCCGGAGCGAATTGTCGCGCAGCCTCGGCGATCTGAGGTCGCAGGGCCAATACCTGGAACATGGCATCGGGAATGGTGCGTAATGCAAGCAGTAATTGGTGCCGATCTTCGGCCGAACCACTGCCTAACGATGCAGAAATTGCGCATGCGAGCAACGCTCCAGCAGCCACCTGCGAATAAAACGCCTTGGTGCTAGCAACACTCATTTCAACATCTCGCCCGTCAGATGTGAACAACACACCATCTGCTTTGGCCGACAATTCACTTCCTCGTCGATTCACAATGGCAAGCACCGAAGCTCCACGAGTGCGCGCAAGGTCAACTGTGCGGTTGGTGTCGGTTGTGGTTCCACTTTGACTGATTGCAATGATCAATGTGTCGGTCATGTCAAGCTGCAATTGAAAACCAGACAATTCCGTTGCCGGCAAAGCATCTACTTGCACACGATGGTCAACCATTTGTCGCAACAACTGAGCCAAGCTGCGGCCTGCAATAGCTGCTGTGCCTTGGCCAATTACGCGAATGCGAGTGAACACTCCCGATGCAAGTTTTTGGCGAATGTCATCAGGCAACACTGTTGCATCGAGTGTCGCTTCAAGTTGTCCATTGCGCTCGGAGATTTTCCCACGCAATGTTTTGCGAAAACTCAGTGGCGCCTCTGCAATTTCCTTTGACAAAAAGTGCTTGTGCTCTCCTCGGTCAATGTCGCGAGTGGTGACTTCAGCCGTTGCTATGTGTTGTTCACCTAGTTCGAGGTTTGTGCCGTCATAGGCAAGCAACTTCATTCCAGCAATTGATCCTGCAGAGTCTCCTTCAAGCACAATGACCTGACCGCGGCTAGAGGGATTATTTGCATCTGCGAGAACTTCCCCGTCCATTCGCACATAGTGCAAAGTTTCTTCAACAACCCCGTATGGTTCGCTCGCAACAATGAAACGATCTTCTGCGATTCCCACGTACAAACCCTGACCGCTGCCACGCAATGCAAGCATCATCGTGTTTGGTTCATCGGCATTTGCAACTGCGATAGCAACACTGCCTTCAAACTCTGCAACTGTCTCTCTAAATGCGTCTGTGAACGACAGTCCTGCAGCGTGTTTGCGGGCAACAACTGTTGGTATCACCTTGGCATCGGTGGTGATCGGGTCTGCAATGTGTAGACCATTGCGAACTTTGATGTCCGCGTGATTGTCTACGTCACCATTGAGTGCCGCAAGCATGTACGGAGCCGCTGCGTTGCCGCCAACTTCTTCGCTATTGACGGGGTGAGCATTGGGCTCTGAAATGATTCCGACACTTGCCCATCTGGTGTGACCAAGGATGGACACGCGTGCGTTTGGTTGACTCACCAGCAAGCGAAGCAGCGCATCTGATGCAACTGCTGCGCGCATTGCACGAGTGTTGTCACCCAACTCGCCAATCTCGGCTGCTGCTTTATACACAAATGACCAAGCCCGGTTTCCTGCACCAACCCGTACCGAGCCATTGGTAAACAATGCATCGTCGAGGCGCCCTGCAAGCAGTGGAGCAACTCGCTTATCGGTTGCATCCAATCCATGGCCCCACACCAACACGTGCACGCCAGCAGAATCTCGGCCGCGTACTTCCATGCGGTCGAGTGCAGAAAAAGCTTGCTGGATTGAAAAGTACGCATTCCGTGCGCTTGCACTTGCATCTTTTCCGGCAAGTTCACCAACCGCTTTTGCTGTTCGCAATCGATCGTTGCGTAGCGACCAGGTTGCATCGCGAAGCGCAATCAATTCATTGCTGCGACGCTCAACTTCGCGAGTTGACAGTCCCGATTCAGACTCCAACTGGGCTTCGGCATCTGAGGCCAACGCATCCAATTGATCAACACGAGAAATCAATCCACTCACCAAGGCGATGTTGTCGATCAAGGTTCCTAAACCAGCTTCGCCACGAAGTGCAATGTCGGCCTGCGCCACCAATCGTCCCGCTTCAGCAACATTGCCTTGAGTAGCTATAGCAATCGCTCGGTCTAGAGCATCAAGAATGTCGGCAGCCAGTGGCAAGGGTCTTGCCGATGGCCGCGACACAACGCAGATGATGCCGCACATGGGTTATAGGTTACCGAACCCCGCCAAAGCGCTGGGACGCTGCCTCAGCAAGCCCTGCGGCAATGGATTCTGCGGTCTCCTCCGTTGCTGCTTCAACCATCACGCGAATTACGGGTTCTGTGCCACTCGCACGCAATAACACTCTTCCCACTCCGCCGAGACGCACATTTGCTTGAGCGATTTCAGCAGCCAAATCTGAAGCTGGGTCTGCAACAACATTGGCAACACGAACGTTGATCAGCGTTTGAGGAAGCGAGGTCATTGCGTTACGCGCAAGAGTTGCAAGTGGTTTTGCTTCTCGACGCACAAGGTCTACAAGCATTGCCCCCGCAAGCAAACCATCTCCAGTTGTTGCGTGGTCACGATAAATAATGTGACCACTTTGTTCGCCACCAAGCGCAATGTCATGTTCATCAAATGCAACCAAAATATTTCGATCACCTACGGCTGTTGTCACAACATTGATTCCATGTAGTTGCATTGCAGCGTGGAATCCTGCATTTGTCATTACCGTCACCGCAACAGCATTTGACTTCAACTTGCCGCGTTTGTGCATGTCGATTGCTGCAAGTGCAATCAAATGATCGCCATCAACTACATCGCCAACGTGATCAACCGCAATCACGCGGTCACCGTCACCATCAAATGCAAGTCCGAGATCTGCTTTGTGTAAACGTACTGCTTCACTCACTAATTCAGGATGGGTGGCTCCGCACTTCTCATTAATGTTCTTGCCGTTTGGTTCATCATTCATCACAATGACCGTTGCTCCAAGTCGCGCAAATGCAAGTGGCGCCACCTCGCTCATCGCGCCGTTGGCGCAATCAAGCACGATGCGAATGCCAGAAAATGCAAGCACGGGAAACAGCCCAACGATGTGCGACACATATTCATCGAGCAGTTGCACCGGTTCAGGTGATGCAGCTTGAACCAATGCATTTCCGGTCATATGCGATTCGATGGCGTCTTGTTGGGCATCACTCAGCTTCAATCCCCCATTGGCAAACAGCTTTACTCCGTTATCTGCAAATGGGTTATGAGATGCAGTGATTGCTGCACTTGCGCAACCGCGCTTTGCTGCAAGAAACGCAATCGCTGGCGTAGGAGCAACTCCAAGCAACTCAACCGACACTCCACCGGCGAGCAATCCGTTTGCTAACGCTGCTTCTAATCGCGGTCCTGATTCGCGTGTGTCACGCCCAATAAGCACCTTTTTAACACCAAGTTGTTGGGCAGCAACAAGCCCAAGTTCTGCAACATAGTTTTCGGTAAGTTCGGTGAAGGCAACTCCACGAACACCGTCGGTGCCAAATCGAAGCATCGTTTACACACACATTCGCGCGATGAATATCGCGCGAACCAACACGTGATTAACGCTTCGTGTACTGAGGCGCCTTGCGCGCCTTCTTGAGGCCGTACTTCTTGCTTTCCTTCTTGCGTGAGTCGCGAGTAAGCAAGCCAGCCTTGCGAAGCACCGAGCGCTTCTCTTCATCCAACTCGAGGATTGAGCGAGCAATTGCCATGCGCAATGCACCAGCTTGACCAGCAATACCGCCGCCCTGAATATCACAGTCCACGTCGTAGGTGGTCTCTGCTTCAACAACACGAAGTGCTTCGGTCGCTGCAGCACGCTGCAAGGCATTTGGGAAATAATCCTCGAACTCACGTCCGTTGATTACTACTTTGCCAGTGCCTGGACGCAAGCGCACGCGTGCGACTGCTTCCTTGCGACGACCGGTTGTCTGTGTCAGTGGCTTAATTCCCACGGTTGCTCCTCTATTCGATCTTTAGTAATCAGCGCGCTTTTGCGTGCGGGATGTTCAAAACTTTTGGTGACTGTGCTTCATGACCGTGTTGTGGTCCTGAGTGAACCTTCAACTTCTTGATCATTTGACGACCAAGTGGACCCTTTGGCAACATGCCTCGGATGGTGCGACGAATCGCATCTTCTGGCTTACGGCTCAACAAGTTTGCATAAGTCTGCGTGCGCAAACCGCCTGGGTAACCGCTGTAGTCGTGAACGAGTTCTTTGTCAGCTTTGCCCTTGGTCATCACGATCTTTGATGCGTTAACGATGATGACGTGGTCGCCGGTGTCCATGTGCATTGCGAACATTGGCTTGTGCTTGCCGCGCAAGATTGCAGCGACTTCGGTGCACATGCGACCAAGTACCAAGCCGTCAGCATCAACAAGATGCCACTCGCGCTGAATTTCACTTGCTTTTGGACTGTACGTGCGCATCATAAAAAACTACTTTCGAAATCTGAGTACTTGACCGAAAACTCAGCCAAACGTTGCCCCTATGGACCGTTTCAGGATAGGGGTCTCGGGGGTCTAATCACAATCGGCTGGGTAGCCAACTTCCCACAAAATCAAGCCTTGCGGGGGTGCCACTGGGGCTGCCTCTGCCCTGTCGCCTGAAACGATCAGCCCACGCATATCGCTTGGTGGACGCTTGCCAAGACCGATCTCGATGAAGGTGCCAACTAGCGCCCGCACCATTTGATGGCAGAAGGCATTTGCACGGACATCAAAGCGCAGCACGCCTTCGCCTAAATCATGCCAATCCGCGTTCATCACATACCGACGCATTGAATGCTCGTAGGTGTCGTTTTCGTCTGTTGGTTTTGGCTTGCGACAAAATGCCGAGAAATCGTGCTCTCCAATGACCGCGTCAGATGCCAATTGCATGGCGCGCAGCTTCAATGGCTTGATGATGTGCCATGCCGAATCCACCATGAACGGATTCGGAGTTTCGGTGTTTAACACCGTGTAGCGATATGAACGCCACAACGCCGTGTATCGCGCGTGAAAATCGGGTTTAGTCCAGACGGCTTCGCGAATTGCAATTGATGGACCACACAACGAGTTCAGCTGCTTCATCAAAACTGGCAGATTCACTCGGTCTGGCAAGTCAACACCAATTACCTGGCCCCATGCATGAACTCCCGCATCGGTACGCCCGGCAGGTGTTACTCGCACTTCTTCTTGAAGAATTTGTGCAAGCGCACCCTCAAGTGAAGACGCGACCGTATCAACTCCAGGGTTGATGGCAAAGCCGTGAAATTGATCGCCCTTATAGGCAATCGTCATGCGTGCGCGACGCATGGCCATAACGAATTAGACGAGTTCGATGCGCGCCATAGGTGCATTGTCACCATGGCGTGGACCAAGCTTGAGCACGCGGGTGTATCCACCATTGCGTCCGGTGTAGCGAGGTGCAACAACGTTGACCAACTTGTTGGTCATTTCCTTGTCATTCAAATACGACTGAATTTGACGAATGCGGTGAATACGCATTGGGCCTTCACCTTGAGCTTTGATTGCCTTGGTGATCAACTTCTCGGCGATTGGGCGAAGAGCCTTTGCCTTACCTTCAGTTGTCACAATGCCTTCTGCAGCAAAAAGTGATGCAGCGAGGTTTGCCATCAACAATTTTTGATGGTGTGCGCTATGGCCGAAGTTACGGGCTCGTCTTGGTGTTGCTGGCATGATTCATCGTCTCCTATGAAATGGTGCGTATTGGTGCGCTATCAGATGCGCAGTGACAATCCGCGTTCGTCGAGCTTCAACTTGATTTCATCCAACGACTTCTGACCGAAGTTGGTGATGTTCAAAAGATCTTCTTCGCTACGGAGCAGCAACTCGCCAACAGTGTTGACCTGTGCGCGCTTCAAGCAGTTGCGTGGACGCTCGCTCAAGTCGAGGTCTTCAATGCTCAAGTCGAGGTCTGGCGAACCAGCACCGGTTCCTGCGAGTTCACCGAGCTCAAGTGCCATTGGAGCATCGCTCATGGTGGCAACGAGGTCTACCAGTGAACGAAGTGTTGCGCCTGCTGACGCAAGTGCTTCGCGTGGCTCAATGGTTCCGTCGGTTTCGATATCCAGAATGATCTTGTCGTAGTTCGTTGACTGCTCTACACGTGTTGGTTCAACAACGTAGGTGCAACGACGAACTGGTGAGAAAATTGCATCGATTGGAATGATGCCAATGACCTTGCGGGTGTCACGGTCGCTTGATGCATAACCTTTGCCGCGCTCGATGGTGAGGTCTACGACCAAACGACCCTTCGCTGACAATGTGGCAATGTGCTGTGACTTGTTGAGAATTTCAACACCTGCTGGGCACACAATGTCTGCTGCAGTTACGTCTGCAGGACCCTTGACATCAAGCGTGATGACAACTGGCTCGTCGCTTTCAGACACCACAACGATGTCCTTCAAGTTCAAAATGATTTCGGTGACATCTTCAGTGATTCCTTCGATGACATCGAACTCATGAAGAGCTGACTCAAACTTGACCGAGGTGATTGCTGCGCCAGGAATTGACGACAACAACATGCGGCGAA